>JBHLOG010000020.1:0-38778 GCA_048940765.1 Promethearchaeota archaeon
TAATCCTTCTAACAATTAGCTTTTAGTAAATCTAAGATTATATAGTTGATTGTAATTAATTGATATAATTAATTCTCATATTTAAAAAAGTATTTAATAATACATATAAGATTAATATTAAGTCTAAATAGATTCTTTTATTTATATTAATAATATAAAGTTAAAAAGTTTGTTTAAAAAAAGTATTATTTTAAGAATATGTGGGATTTGTCTCGTTAAAAAAAATTCTGTTATAAAACAACAATAAAATGGGAAAAAATGTACATAATAAGTTATACTTATATCTCCTTAAAATAGAAGGTTATTAGTATGATTAGTCTTTAAGTTTTTTAATAATTAAAAAAAAAAGAAATACCTCCATTGAATTGGATTTTATCCTTAACTTTTTAATTAGAAAAATTTATAAATAAGTTTACTCTTATTAACCTTCAAATATAGATTATAAAATTTATTAAAAACAAATAAATCTAAATAACTTTTAAAGGGTAATATTACAGTACATAGATGATAAATAGTATTAACATTAATAATATTGGACTTATTTATGTTAGCGCAAAGATGCTTAAAAATCATTTTTTAATAATAGTAATATTCCCTATGCTAAAAACTAATTATTTTCATATCCCTTTATCAAAATTAAAAATTTTCATTAAAATTTAATAATGACCGCACAAGCAGAAAATAGAAGCGATAAAAAAAAGATTTTAGTGGAAAATTCAAAAACTAATATTGTCTGTCTTGGACCTGTTCCTAGTTTAGAAGAATATGTGAAAAAAGATTGGTGGAAAAGGATTTTTAATGCTTATTATCTTAAGACAGATGGAGATGTTGTAGAGGATCAAAATATAACCAAATCTGAAATTGAGTATTTTATTGAAATCATGAACTTTAGACCTGAACATAATATTTTAGATCTATGTTGTGGTCAAGGTAGACATTCAATTGAATTAGCAAAACTTGGTTTTGAGAATATTTTTGGTGTAGATCTTTCACGATATTTAATTCTTAAAGCAAGATCGAATGCAAAAAAGAATGGTGTTTTATGTAAATTTCGAGAAGGTGATGCTCGAAAATTGCCATATCCTCCAGATATGTTTGATTCTATCATGATTCTAGGTAATAGTTTCGGATACTTTGAAACAATAAATGATGATATTCGGGTTTTAAAGGAAGTGCTTCGAGTATTAAAGCCTTGGGGGAAAATTTTGATTGATATAACTGATGGTGAATATCTTAAAACTCATTTTCAACCACGCTCATGGGAATGGATTGATAAAGATCTTTTTGTTTGCCGTGAAAGATCATTATCTTTAGATGAACAAAGACTTATATCTCGTGAAGTAATTACTCATGTAAACAAAGGAGTTTTAGTAGATCAATTTTATGCTGAAAGATTATATTCAAGAGAAAGAATTTCTGAGCTGTTGAGTAATGTGGGGTTTACAAATATAACTTTTCATGGATCATTATCTCCTAATTCTCAGCGTAATCAAGATCTAGGTATGATGGAAAGGAGAATTGTTGTAAGTGCTCTTGTGAAAAAAGAATGGACAGAAATTAAAAAAAGATTAAAAGCAACTGATAGAAAAGTAGCAGTTTTATTTGGAGATCCTAATAAGCCCGATATTCTTAAACCTTCACATAAATTTGATGAGGATGATTTTTATACAATAGATCAGTTGAAAGCGGCGTTAAATGAACTTAAAGATTACAATTTTATATATTTAGATAATCATAATACTATAATCCAAGAATTGCTGAATTTAAAAGGCAAAATTGATTATGTATTTAACTTATGTGATGAAGGTTATTTCAATGATGCTCGAAAGGAATTACATATACCCGCATTATTAGAAATTCTTAAAATGCCATACACAGGTTCTGGACCTCAATGTCTTGCATTTTGTTATGATAAATCTCTAGTAAGAGGCATCGCCAAAGAATTACAAATTCCTGTTCCAGAAGCGATTTATATAAAACCTGAAGATAAAATTATTGATCTACCTTTATATTTTCCTGCAATTGTAAAACCAAATTTTGGAGATTCTAGTTTTGGAATTACTCAAAAATCTGTGGTTTACAATGGAGAGCAACTATTAAGTTCTATTGCAGAGATTCGGAAAAAATTTGGTTACGATAAACCAATTTTGATCGAACAATATCTTACAGGAAAAGATTTAAGTTTAGGAATTATTGGAAATCCTCCAGATAACTATATTATCCTCCCTATAATAGAAGAAGATTATTCATGTTTACCTCCAGAATTACCAAAAATTTGTGGTTATGAAGCAAAATGGGAACCAAATTCTCCTTATTGGAATATTAAATCAATCTCAGCTAATCTTCCTCCTGAGGTTGTTGAACTTATCGAAAATTGTTCTCTTAGACTATTTGAACGATTAGAATGCCAAGATTACGCACGATTTGATTGGCGTTTAGACGCAAAAGGAGATCCAAAACTTTTAGAAGTAAATCCAAATCCTGGATGGTGTTGGGATGGTCATCTTGCTAAGATGTGTAAATATGCCGATATCTCATATAAAGATATGTTAAAAAAGATTTTAGAAGGAACAGAAAGAAGGATCGGATTAAATAACTCTAATCACTAATATTAAATTATTGAAGGAATATGGGATCTACAGAAATAGATAATTTTCAAAGGAAACCTGAGAATATTGAGAATATTACTTCATATATTCATCACCTGGAAAAAAAAATTAAAGATATTGAAATTGAAACAAATTTATTAAAAACAGAAATATCAAAAATAGAATATGAGGTAAATAGTTTAAAATCAGAACAAGAACGTTTATGTGAATTACCTTTATTTTCAGGGAACATAATTGATGTTTTAGATGAAATAAATGATCGTGCAATTGTAAATTGCCCTCCTACGGCAAATTATGTTGTTAAAATTAGTAATAGATTAAAGAATGAAAAATTAACACCAGGTTCACATGTTGCGTTAAATCAAAGAAATTTCGCAATAATGGAAATTTTGCCTTCAGAAATTGATCCTTTTGTTCGAGGAATGGAAATAATAAATGCTCCAATTGATGTTAAATATGATGATATTGGAGGATTAGATGAACAAATTCAAGAAGTAAAAGAGATAATAGAATTACCATTGAAAAAACCAGAATTATTTAAAAAGGTAGGAATCGAGCCACCAAAAGGAGTTTTATTTTATGGTTTTCCTGGAACGGGTAAAACATTATTAGCAAAAGCAGTTGCTCATGAAACCAATGCTACATTTATAAAAGTTGTTGGAACAGAGTTAGTTCATAAATTTATTGGTGAAGGTGCTGAGTATGTAAGAGAAATTTTTAGATTAGCTAAAGAAAAAGCACCGACAATTTTATTCATTGATGAATTAGATGCAATAGGAGCTATCAGAATGGATGATGCTACATCAGGAGATAGAGAAGTTAATAGAACATTAATGCAACTATTAAGTGAATTAGATGGATTTGACCAACGTGGTAATATAAAGTTTATTGGAGCAACAAATAGATTTGATATTTTAGATCCAGCAATATTAAGACCAGGTCGATTTGATAGAATGTTAGAATTTCCGTTGCCTAATAACGAAGCAAGAGAATCAATATTTAAAATTCATATGAGGAATTTACATATTGAAGAAGAAGTTAATATAAATTCATTAGTTGCTCTTACAAAAGATGCAAATGGTTCTGAAATTAAAGGCATTTGCACAGAAGCAGGAATGTATGCAATGAGAAGAAATGCTGAAAGAATTTCAAATGATGATTTCTTAAAAGCTATTAATAAAATTATGATGAATAAGTATAAAGAATCTAACATTCCTTCTTTTTTCAGTTAAAATAATGGTCTTTAAACTTATCAAATTTAATTATTCAAATATACCATTTCAGTTTGGAAAAAGAGAAACAATCTGAAAAAATAAATTAAATTTAAAATCTAAATAAATATTAATTAAAAATATTTTTTGATTAAATTTACTTTGGATTAAATATGTTGGGGGATTACTGGCTTCTAATTGTAATATTTATTATTTTTGTTGTTATTTTAATTAGTTATTCATCAAAAGATTTAGATTTTGTGGCAATTTCATTATTGTGTTGCTTTACAGCAGGTTTAATAACTGGTTTAGTAAAAAATTTAACTATCGCTGATTTTATTACATATATTGAATTTGAAGCGATTATTGTTATTCTATGTATGAGTATTATTACTAAAATCGCTCAAGATTCAAATATTTTAGAATTTTTAGCAGTTAAACTATTTAAGATTTCAAAAGGTAATAGAAAGGTATTTTTTTATTTATTATGTTTTATAACAACTCTTTTAGCTGCAATTATTAGTGATCTTGTAGTTGTTTTAATATTAGCTCCAGTAGTCATACGATTATGTCGATTTTTAAAAATTAGAGCAGGTACCTATTTATTAGGTATGACAATATGTATAAATATTGGTTCGATTATTACGCCATTTTCAAGTGGCGAAAATATTATAATCTCTACACAATTTCGCTTGGATACACTTTATTTTATTACATATTATTGGATTTTTTCTTTTTTCCTTTTATTTATAACAGCCTTTCTAATAGATAAATTTTTATTAAGTAAAGAACCTCAAATTGAGGATATTCAGAAAGCTTATGTCTTAGATTTAGTCGATGCAAAAGTTATGATTTCAAATAAGAAAATGTTTTATTTTAATAGTATCGCTATAGTTATTACTATTATCTTGTTTGCCATTTTACCGTTATTATATTTAACAGCTGCATTTTCCGCATTTTTATTGGTCCTGATCAATAAAAAGTTCACTAAAAAAAAAATGAGTGAATTTTTGAAAGATATTGAATGGGAAATAATATTTTTCTTTATATCATTATATGTTGTAATTGGTTGTTTATTAGAAGCAGGTTTTGAAAACCTATTTAAAGGAATTCCATTTGAAACTTTAAATCCTTTCTTAGTAAGTTTTATTATTTTAGTACTTGTTAGTTTTGTGTCAGGCTTCGTAGCTAATACTCCTACAGCATTAGTTTTTATTCCAATTGTAAATTTGTTGGTCACACCACTTCCTGATGGTTTTGGATTTCCTAAAATACCTCTATTTTATGCTTTAATTATAGCAGTAAATATTGGAGGAAATTTAATTCCTCAAGGAGCTGCTTGTGATGTGATGACCTTGAAAATTGCTCAAAATAATGCTGTAGAAAATTTAGATTTCAAAAGATTATTAAAAGTGGGAGCTACATTCGCAATAATACATATAGTTTTATCTATAGGATATTTATCTCTATTAACCTTATTTTTTGGTTGAATTATTATGGATCGTAGCAGAAAAATTCTAATTATTTCTCTAATAGGAGCTGCAATAATTATTGCATCAATTTCAATTATTTTCATTATAAATTCTAATATTCAAAAACAAGAAAGTATTCATATTGAATTTATTCCTAAAGAAATGAAATCTTATCCTAGTCACGTGGTTTGGTTACTTTTGGATATTAGAACAAAAAATAATGACTTAATGTCTAATTTATCAATATCAATTGAAACTAATATATCAATTGAAATGGAATATGATATATGGGAGAATAGTCAATTAGGAAAAGTTGCTGAGATCTTTTTATATCCAAATATTACACACCTTGATCAAATGATTGAAGTAGAAGCTACTGCATCCAGTAATGATCTCTCTTATAAAGATTATGCCATCATTGATATAATAAACTGGTCATCAGAAATTTCACCCTTAGTTGAAGTGATGAGAGATGAAATTGTCTCTTATTTAACAAACAATCACCCCGAATTTAAAATTAATGAAAGTATAGTTTGGGAAGGTTTTGGAAATTCGCCACAAATTTTAGTTGTCGAACATTATCTTTTTAAATCAGAATTCTGGGAGATGGAATTAGCTAGACATGTAATGATAGCACCACATGACTGGGTAAACATTTATTTAAGATCAAGATCTAGCCTATTTCCTAGCTGGTCTGGAATTATTAATTCCTGGAGTAGTGGAAATCATACTATTATAGAAATTGAACCTCCAGAAAATATATTTAGATAAAAATTTACCAAAAAATTTACTTTTTAATATATTTGTTTAATGATGATAATTCTTAACGTTTTCATCGAACATATATTTAACTCCTTTCTTTAGGGGGGACATTTTTCGTAATCTCTCAATTATGCTTGGTAACTTTTTCAAAAAATAATTTATATCTTCTTCTGTATTAAATCTACCTAATGAGACCCTTAAAGTGCCATGAGCTTCCTCGGGCTTTAATCCTATCGCCAAAAGCACATGACTCGGATCCAGGGATTTAGATGAACATGCAGAACCTGTTGATGTCGCTATTCCTTCCATATCTAAATCTAATACAATTGATTCACCTTCGATATATCTAAATCCTAAATTAACATTATTAGGAAGTCTTTTAGTGGGATGACCATTTAAATAGCTGTCTTCAATATTTTCTGTAACCCATTTGATGATTCTGTCTCTTAATTTTATCTGTCTTTTAGATTCTTCTTCCATTTCTTCTTTAGCTATTTCTGTTGCTTTTGCAAAACCCGCAATTCCAGGAACATTAACGGTACTCGGTCTCATGTCCCTTTCATGCCCACCTCCATACATTATTGGCTGAATAAATTTTCCCCAGCCTTTTCTTACTCCTTTATTACGTATATATAGCATTCCTACACCTTTAGGTCCATATAATTTATGAGCTGAAGCAGAAAGTAAATCAATATTTAACTTATTTACATCGATCGGGACTTTTCCAAAAGCTTGTACTGCATCTGTATGAAAGATCACATCGCGTTTTTTTGCAATGGTTCCAATTTCTTCAATTGGTTGAATAGTACCAATTTCATTGTTAGCGAACATAATACTAATTAATATAGTTTTTCCTGTTATAGAATTCTCTAATTCATTAGTATCGATTAACCCGTAATTATCAACTGGTAGAAAAGTAGTTTTAAAACCTCTTTTCTCTAATTCTTTAAACGGATTTTCTATAGCATGATGTTCAACTGAACTTGTAATTATATGATTACCCTTATCTTTATTTTTTGATGCAACACCGAAAATAGCAATATTATCTGCTTCTGTTCCTGAAGATGTGAAGAAAATATCATCCCTATCCGCATTAATTATTGAAGCTATAGTTTCACGTGATTTTAGTAAAATTTGACCTGCTTTTTGTCCTACTGAATGTAAACTTGAAGAATTACCATAAGTATCTTTAAAGTGTTTATTAATCTCTTCAATTACACGAGGATCCATTGGTGTGGTTGCTGCATTATCAAGGTAAACATATTTTGATTGACTCATATTTCATCAAGAAGTAATAATTTTAGATTATTCTAAATAAATATTTATAATGCTTAAATTATTAATTCTTTTCATTAGATTTTATAATAAAGCTAATCTTTCATAAATTAATTATTACTGAAACTTCTGAATTTACTACTCAAAACATTGAAATGAAGCAAAAAAAATTAAATAGCCAAACTATTGATCTAATCGTAGAACATGAACTCTTTGGAGTTTCTCCTGAAATGATTGATTGGTGGTGGGATCATATTGATAATTCAGAACGTTATAGATTATGGCATCCTAAAGACCATAAATCATTTGAATGGGAGGTCTCTCCTGGAAGTGTGAAGAGCCATGTGGGAGCAATACATCGTATTGTTGAAACAATTGAAGGAAGACCAACAACATTAAGAATTCGATGGGAAAATCCTGATTTAATACCTATAAAAGCTAAATTTAAGCATAAAAATGCTGCAAGTATTTTGAATAATAAAGATAAACCAATCAGCTGGGTTTTACATGAATATCGCTCAATTCCTAATGGAACGTTCTTACGATCAACATTTCGTTTACCCAATCAAGTCCCAAATTCATTTATCGAAAATTTGAGAAAGCATAATATTGAAGAAATAGGACGTTTTACTGAATTTTTACCAAAATTATACGAAGAAGAACGGTGATTAGAAAATATGAAACTTATGTGGGGTATGACAGGAACGGGTTATATGCTTCAAGAATCTATTGATTTGATGAAGAAATTACAAGAGGATTTCAATATAGATTTAACTGTAATTTTGTCAAAAGAAGGTGCAGCAGTTGTTAAATGGTATAAAAAGTGGTTAGCACTTACTGAAGTGGTCAAAAAAGTGAAAGTAGAAAAGACTCCTAATATTCCTTTTTATGCTGGACCTCTACAACTTGGAAATTATGATATGTTTTTAGTTTGTCCTGTTTCCGCCAATAGTGTTGCAAAAATTGTAAATGGTATTGCGGATACTATTATAACCAATTGTGTAGCTCAAGCTATTAAAGGTGGGCAATATGTCTATATTTTTCCATCTGATCAAGATACTGAACCTATTGTAACTTCTAGACCTGATGGTTCTCCACTAGTTTTAAAGATACGAGATATCGAACTTGAAAATATTGAAAAATTAAAACACATGGAAGGTATCCATGTAATATCAGATTTCTCTGGAATAAAGCCTTTAATCTTAGAAAAGTTTAGAGAAAAAAACAATAAAACCTAAAACTATTTTAAGCTTCAAATTTCATGGGTTCAATTGCGCCCTTTGGACACGATATTGCACACTTAAAGCATCCTTGGCATTTTGCGATTTCTTTATATTTATATCTAATCCCTTCTTCATCTCTTCCCACTTTTTTCACCAAATCTTTGTAGAAAAGGTTTTTAGGACAAAATTTTCCATTTTCACCAAGGCATTGCTCACACATACTACATTTTTCATGATCAATTTTAATACTGATAATTTGATCGGGATGGATAATAGAAGTAACTTCCACTGCATTTCTAGGGCAAACTTGAACACAGTTAAGACATGCTTTGCATTTCAAATAATCAACTTTTCTAATTCCATGTTCAAAATAAATAGCTTTAGCTTTACATGCTCGTAAACAGCGTTCACATCTTACACATAATTCTTGGTCAATCTGAACAGGAATAAACTTCTCCTTAATAAAAATTTACCTCAGAATTTTATTTTGTAACCTTATATTTAATCTAAATAATGAAGAATTTTAAAATTGATATTTATAGATTATCAATAATCAACTAAAGATACTTACAAAAATCTTTTATTTTTTATTATTTAAATTGTAAGTATAAAATTTAATAAAAATAAGTTAAAAAATTCAAAATTAAAAGTTTATCTCTATTGAAAATAACCAGTGTATTCTTTTCCGGTAACAGGTCCGCCAATTTGCTTTTGCTGATATTCTTGTGCTTTTTGTGCTAACTCTAACATTTTTGCTTTAATTTCTTTTCCTTGTTCTAAAAGAGAAGTTGTATCAATACTTAACTTATAAACTTTGTTTAGTATTTCAATTATACTGGCAGCTCCTTCTGGTGTTGGTATTTCTAATACAGGAGTGAATAAAGCATAGGCATTCAATTTATTTGTTAATGCTTCATTTAAGATAGTGGCTTCCGGACCGACTATGATTCCCTTCTCTATTTTAGTAATTTCAAATTTTTCAAGAAATTTCATCATATTCTCCTCAGCTGCATAATACACGGGATATTCCTCAATAATACCCCTTTGAGGGATTCCTTGGAAGATTACTATCTCTTTCGCCTTAATGTCATCAGACAAAGCCCAATTACATATGGTTTTAGCAAGATCATTATATGCAGTAGAAACTTGAAAAGGAACTTCACATACACCAATTATTAAGTTATGTTGTGGTGAATAAAGTATTCTGAAAGGGTGCTTTAATACACCAGCATAAAAAACACTTATAGGAGGGAGATATTCACTTGTAACAAATCCTATTTCTTTTACATCAGGCAATTGTTCTATTAAAGTATTAGCTACAATTGGTCCAATCAATCCAATTCCTGCAAAACCTAAAATTAATGTAGAACCTTCCCGTAAACCAGAAAAATCTTCTATAATTATACTACTTTTTTTACCTTGAAATACCTAATCGAAGCGATTAGGTAATTTTTCGCAAACATATTCTTTTTTTACCATTGCAATCACATATTTTTAATGATTCCTTTATATAATCACTTCTTCTTGATTTTTTGTTTTAAGATATATAATAAAACCTAAGATTATAATATTAAAGGTCTTTTTTAATTTATCTAATATAATTCATTTATAGATTTAATTTTTATATTACTTAACAAAAAAGATTTAGAGATAATTTAAATTTTTATTGAAAAGAGAATTAAATAATTTAGGTTAGATTTCTTAATAAATTATAGTAAAACTAATTTGGTGGTTCAAATTGATTTTGGAAGTAAAAGATCTAACTGTACCAACATTAGACCAAAAATGTGTAATTATAAATAAAGTCTCATTTGCTGTAAAGGAAGGTTCAATACATGCGATTATAGGTCCTAATGGAAGTGGTAAATCTACATTGGCATATACTATTATGGGTTTAAATAATTATAAACCTGCTGAAGGAACTATATACTTTGATGGAATTGATATAACTAATATGAGTATAACTGAACGTGCTAAGTTAGGTATAACTTTAGCATGGCAGGAACCTGCTAGAATTGACGGGTTGTCAATCTTTAAATATATTTCTCTTGGTATTAAGGATAAAGTCAAGGTTAAAGAAAGAATTATTGAGGCTTTAGAAATTGTAAATTTAGAGCCTGAAAGATATATGAATCGAACCATCGATGAATCTTTAAGTGGTGGTGAGAGAAAAAGAGTAGAATTGGCAGCGGCTATTGCTATGAGACCTCGATTGATAATGTTAGATGAACCTGATTCTGGTTTAGATTTTATTGTAATTGAAGATTTTCTAAATATTTTCGGAAAGATTAAGGAGTTAAATATGACAATCTTATTGATTACGCATAGGGAAGATATCGGGATGGTGGCAGATTACGGAACTCTTATTTGGAGGGGCGATGCAATATTGACAGATGAATTTCCAAAAGTTATGGTAAAATACTGTGCTAAAGCGGGATTAAAAGAATTTTGCAAGAGAAAATTATTTAATGGAGAAAGTGTCTGTTTTGATGAGGATTATATCGATAGAATTTTTAGAGAGGAGAAAGGATTATGAACAACATTGATTATCCAAAAGAAATTTTAGAAAGCCTTGAAGATTATAATATTGATATTAGAGACTTTTTACCGGGACACGGAAAGGGAGCCAAATTGCTTTTAGATTTTAACAAGATTAGTGGAGTTGAACAAGTTGAAGGTGTTATATTGAAAGGGAGAGAAATTGAAAATGGCATGGTTGCTGATATTATTATTAAAGAAGGCACAAAAATTGAAGAACCTGTTCATTTATGTTTTGGAGTAAATAAGGAAACTGGTATTCAAGAGATTTTTCCAAGAATAATTGCTGAAGATAATACAGAAGTAACCGTACAAGCACATTGTAGTTTTCCAAGGGCAAATGGATTAACTCATAAAATGTTCGGTCACTTCTACATTGGAAAAAATTGTAATTTTACTTATAGTGAAACTCATTATCATGGTGAAAAATCAGGTGCATTAGTTGCTCCCGTTGGATATATGTATGTTGGTGAAAATAGTGTTTTCGAAAACAATTTCAATCTTACAAGAGGGACACCAGGAAAAGTTAAAATTATGATTGATATTTATGCAATGAATAATAGCGTGATTAAATCCAATATTAGAGCTTTTGGAAAATCTAAAAAAGATTCGATTAGAATTAGAGACTCAGTTTTTCTTGAGGGAGAGAATGCTCGAAGTATTATTAAGATGAAAGCAGCAGCTAAGGATGGTGGAGAAGTATTAATGTATGGAATTACTGAGGGAAATGCTCCACAATGCAATGGTCATGTTGAATGTAATGAGATCGTATTAGGAAAAGGATCTATTTGCAGAGCGCGCCCATTTATTAGAGCAATAGACCCTACATCTAGCGTTTCACATGAAGCTTCTTTAGGACGATTTCCACAAAAATGGCTTGATGAACTCCAGGCAAAAGGTTTAACTGAAGAAGAAGCAACTCAAATACTAATTGAAGCAATGCTTCAAGAAGAATAAATCAAATAGAATTTTATTTAAGTAAATAATGAGAGAGATAATAAATTGAAAGAAAATACAAAATATCATAATTATCGTTTTATAGGAAAAATAAATGTGGATGAAATCGAACCTTGGTTTGATTTTACAACAGCAAAACCGTGGGATGATCCTGAAATCCCATGGATTTTAGAAAATAAAGTAAGACGTGAAATTTTAATAATACTCGCTGATCATCCAAAAACAATTCAAGAGATCTATGAATGTGTTAATTTTTCTCCGAAACCATTATTAATTACGAAAGAAGAATATGAGTGCCAAATTTCTTACCAATGGACAAAAGAGACTATTAAAAATCATCTATTAAATTTAGAATGGTATAATTTGATTAAATTGATCAATGAAAAATATGAATTGAATATACCGGTATTCTCAACCGGAGATTTAGATAAATTAGAGAGATATATTATAACATTTACAGAAAATTGGATAAATATCATAAAAGAATTAAAAAATGAAATTCAAGAAAAATTTGGAGAGATTGATAATAAAACTCCATTATATGGAATTTTAGTAGGTGCTGCTGTTGAAAAATTATATGAAATACTCAAAAGAGAAAATCTCCTTCCTAATAAACCTAATTTAAAAACACTATGGGCTGAACAACTAAGAAAAATTAAATTCGGAGAATGGGTAGCAAAAAATTTCTAAATGTGTTTAATATATTAATTTAATAGCTCGTACTAAATAGTTAAATAAATAAATATTTTAAATTATATATTAAAAAAAAAAGAGTTATAGATTTTCATAAAATGAAATTAGCTTTATTATATTTTAATACAATTACTGGACCGGAGATTTACTTTTCTCATCCTGGGTCAATTATAGAGAAAGTTAAAAAAAAAATACTAGGTTTTTTTGATTTAGACATGTCAGATAATTTTTTTGAAGTTTCCTTAATTGAAGAAGATCTAAAGCTAACAAACTTGTATTTTGAAATTACTTCATGTTGGGCACGTGGAAATAAAGAAATGTTAATGCTTTCAGTAATTACTGATAAAAATCACAAAAGTGAAGTATTTTATGATATTTTAAAAGAATATAGCTTAAAAATAATGGCAGTCGTGAATATATATAAGGCATTTTATACAAAAGGTTATCTTAAGGAGAATGATTCTGAGATTGATTCAAAAGTTGAAGAATTACATAACGTCCTTTTAGAATGTTATGATCAATTAGGAGAAAGGTTAAAAGTTAATATAATGGATGAGAAAATAATTAAAAAATTTAAGAAATTTGAATGGTAATTAATTTGGAAAAGACACATTTAATTTACATAGCTGGACTCATCATTATCTCGATTATTTCTACTTATGTTTTAATTGTCCTTCCCCATGGAGCGCCTGTCCCAGTATTAGAATCAAGTTTCTTTTTATTTGGTCTTGGTTTTAACAGCACAATTTTATTATGGACTATTGCAGGATATTTATTTTTCAGGTGGATTAGAACAAATAGAAAAAATCCTTCACTTCTTATATGGAGTATTTCTTTTTTAGTGTATAGCATAACATTTGTTGCTCATATATTTAGAGCTTTGGGATTTTCTAATGCAAATGAGAATTTATCTGTTTTTCATTTTTTTGCATGGAGATGGGGAATGCCATGTTTTTCTGCAGGAATATTAAACGGAATATTAAAGATTTTAACGGAAAAAAAAAAATTGCAGCAAATCCCTAGCATTTCTGTACTTATTCTAGGATTTTTATGGCTGATATTAGGATTATTTATAATCCCTTCAGAAAATCCTATTGAAGTAACAATGTATCTTTTCCTTCATACAATTTGGATTCCGGTTTGTTTTACTATGGCATATATTTTTGCTTTTTATGGGTATAAATCGAAAGAAATTGGACCAAAATTAGTAGGACTTGGTTTTTTTCTTCTTATGCTATCTTATCATGGATGGGCTCCATGGCACTTTCAAGATGTGGTTTATCTCTATTTTATTTGGTATTTTTTATTCTTGCTTTCTCTTACTCCAATCTTATTAGGATTTGTTTTAATGTCTGTTGAAGAAAGACATGATTAGTGAGTGTAAATTTTATTCATTTTTGATTCTTTATAGTTTATCCAATCCTAAAGATTTTAATTTTTGTTGATTTGGGTAGCCTGTCGTTATATCAAAGGTTCTATAATTATAATATTCTTTTTTTAATTTTTCAAAATTTGGTGTTTTACCTGCTGAACCACCTTCATTGACAGGATTTAATAATATTCGAGGTAATCTATCATCTTCAGGTGTGATGCCCATTTTAAGGTTGAACATACGCTTTATCATATAGCTTCTTTCTGCCAATTTTTTAAAATCTTCCATATTTAATTTCAATCCAGTTGCAGCTTCAATAAGATCTATAACAATTTCCGGCTTAGGATCTGCCATATTACATAGTATCATAGAATTATAAATAGCCCGATAATCTTGTGCTAATGCGCTTATTATTGCCATTTCTTCATCATCTTGATCCCAATCAATCATTTTAATTCCAAAACTTTCAAGCTTAGAGGCCACTAGCAGAATAAACATATTACAAGATTCATGACATGGTCCCCTTGGAGTTCCTAAAGCATATGCTACAGCCATGCCATGATTATATCGTAAATCATGATAAGGCACTTCCATACCATAAACAGTTGCAATTTCATCTTGGGAAATATTAAACTCCTTACCAACAGAATCTGAACCGTCTGCTAATAAATTTCCGATTCCTTCTCTATATGCAATCTTTTTAATCAATTTAAGAGCCGGGTGCACATCTCCCCACTTTGGTTCCAAACCATCAATATCTTCTGATTTTATTCTATGATTATTAAAAAGATGGTATATAAAAGCAATTGTACTGCTTCCACTAATTGTATCAATCCCAAAGTCATTACATAAGTAATTAGCTTTTTCTATCGATTCTAAATTATCATTTAAGATTAAGGAACCAAAACCTACCACAGTTTCATATTCTGCTGCTTCAATTTCATCAGCTATTTGGTATTCCCCTTCCTTTATGAGGACCTTATGAGCACATCCAATAGGACATGAGTAGCAATGATATTTTCTCGTATAAAATTTTTCATATGCGGTTGTTCCTGAAATTTTATATGCTTCTTTCCATGTACCTAAGGTCCAGTACTTGAGGGGTAAATCTCCATAAATATTTGCAGCATCGATAAATCCCGAAGTGCCTAGAGTACCAAATGTTTGAGGCATAAATGAATCTCTGATATGTTGTGATACTCTTTTTATAGTATCCTGAAGTTTCTCAGGATTAGCAGCAGTATAGGTCAATTTCTCGCCTTTTACAGCTATAGCTTTTAACTTTTTTGACCCCATCACTGTTCCCATTCCAGTTCTTCCTGCAGCTTTATCTTCTGACCCAATCATAGCATATTTTACAAGATTTTCACCTGCGGGACCAATACAAGCAACTCGTGCATTTAATCCCAATTTTTCTTTTAATATCTTTGAAGTCTCAAAGACCCCTTTTCCCCATAAAGATGTAGCATCCTTGAGATTAACATTACTTTGAGTGATTTCTAAATATACCGGAGTATTTGAAACTTCTTTTATTATAATTCCATCATATCCTACTTTTTTCAATTCAGAACCGAAAAATCCACCACAGTTTGATTCTCCCCAGATTCCTGTTAAGGGAGATTTAGCACACACAACAAACCTACCGCTTGAAGGAATATTAGATCCGCAAAAAGGACCCGTCATGAACATTAGAATGTTCTTTGAAGATAAAGGGTCAGTATCCATTTCTATCTTATCGTATAAGTATTTACAGCAGTATCCTGCTCCACCAAGATAGTCTCTTGCTATTTCTTCATTTATAAGTTGATCTATTATTTCATTGTCACTGAGATCAATTACTAGAATTTTTCCCGCGAAGCCTTTCATATAATTTATCACCTTTATAGTAAATTTTAAATTGATATTTTTAATATTTTATTGATGAGTTCATTCCAATTTTACATTTTTGTTTATAAACATTACGGATGATGCTCTCAAAGGGATTAGATCTAAATAAATGAACATTTATTAAAAAAATGCATCTCTATCAATGCCAGAAGGTCTTTAAATAAATTTTAAATGAGACTATACATTTTGAATATAATATAAAAAATAAGTGAAGATTATGGAGAAAAAGGATTTGAAAGAGGGAAGTAAAGCCCCATTATTTAAACTAGATTCCTACAATGCAGGGACGATTGATTTAGCAAAATTAATTGGAGAGCACAAAATCGTATTAATTTTCTCAAGATATTTTGGTTGTCCTATTTGCCAATTAGACCTAAAAGAACTTATGCAGCGTAAGGTTGAGATTGAGGAGAAAGGAGCAAAACTATTATACATTACACAATCAGGCAAAAGTGTAGCAACAGAATATATTAAAAAAGATAATATTGATTTTCCAGTCATTCCTAGTTCAAAGGATGACCTATATGCCGAATATGGCTTGGGATTAATGACATCTGAAGCAGTTAAACAAATTCCTGCTAAAATAAAAGATGTTAGAAATTATGGTATTGAACACGGAGAATATGAAGGATGGGAGAAGCAAGGACCTGGACAATTTGTAATTGACGAAGAGGGAAAAATAATTCATGCAAGGAAAGGATGGCTCGATATCGATAGCTTACTTACTGTACTCTAATTTCATGTTTTTTAAATCCTTTTAATTTAAACTCTTGATTTATTGTATTTTTCAATTATTTCTTTTTTTTTATTCAGAATAACAGCATTTAAATCATCAAGAGTTTCAGGTGGAATTATTTCTTTGTCTTTATTTTTTAACTTAATTGCTTCTGTAGAGCAGGTAACAACACAAAGACCACATCCTAGACATTTCTTTAGATTAACAGTTGACTTCTCGTTAACCAGAGTTAAAGCATCCATTTGACAGCGATCCAAACATTTTCCACATCCAATACATAACTCAGAATCAATTTCGACATAATAATTAGTTTTCATGAGTCTTGCTGGATTGTTCATCTTTTTAAAATCTCTTAATAATCCACAACAACATCCACAACAACTACATATAAAACCCGGTCTCTTATTATTTCCAAACTGGAGTACTAAGCCCGTTTCTTCATTTTTATCAAGAATATTAAGGGCTTCTTCTCTCGTTATTTGACGAGCCCAACCTTGGTCAATATACATTTGAGCAATATGCCCAAATCCAATGCAGGTCTCATATCTATCCGTGAGTTTACATGGATCCCTTTCTCTGCGGACATCCTGCTTTTGACGGCAAACACAATTAGTAATAGCGATAGGAGTCTCTGCATTTTGAATTAATGTCCTTATGTCATTATATGGTGCTACATAATTTTCATGAGTAATGCTCTTTTCCACTGGGACAACACGTGTTTGAGAAATTTTAGTGCGAAATAATTCAGCATCAAAAATTTCTTGTCCATATTGTTTCATTAAATCCATAAACTCCATCGTGAGTCTATTTACCTGATACTCAAAAATACCTATGATTAGCATCGCGTTAGCATAAAGTTTTTCGTCTCCTTTTCTTTTATAATGGATAGCCCCCTTTTTCACACTCTTTTCCAATACTTTTTCTAAATCTTCAATTGTAATATTAAGATTTTCAATCCGTTTGTAAATGACGCTTAGTGGTTCGAATGTAAAACTTAGCTTAGTGGCAACTTTCGCTTCTTCGGGTGTAAATAGATATTTTAATAGTTTTAATTCAACACCAGATTTTGTAGCAGGAAATCCAATAGGTAATTTATCAAGGTGTTCCTGTAATTCTCTATATATTTTCAATACCTCTGATTTCATTTAATAACTACACTTCAATAATTATTTAATTTATTAATTGATTAAAATAAAATTTTAATAGTAATAAGTAATTTCTTACTTGATATATTAAAATTAAATAATTGAAGATATTACATAGATATCATTTAGTTTCTTAAAATCTGATCATATGTTTTTAATATATATAGAGATATCTCTCTGCTATTATCGAGATATTAAATATAATTTGAAAAAATCATAATTAAAATTTCAATAACGAATGAAAGAAATGATGATTTCAAGAACAGGAGATCCCGAACCTGTACTGAATCTTAAAGATTTATTTTATGAAAAACATGTAAGTAATAACATTGTTAATAAACAAGTTAAAGAGATAACACAAAAAGCAAAATATGATAATTTTAAATTATTATCAGATATTTCTAATGTATTACAAAATTGTAGGCATTTGACAGAAAAAGATAAATTATTATACTGTCAAAGTCAAAGATATTTTATGAAACTATATTTACGCGAAATTAACAAACGTTAGTTAATTATTAATAGTACTTTTTAACTTCTTTTATAATTAAATTAACTAAATCTTTAGGATTTCCTATACCATAAAAAGTTACTTTATCAAGTAGATTTTTAAATTTTTCTTGAGGTATTCTTTTTGAGCCAATAAAAAATCCTACAATCTTATGCCCTTTTTGATCTAATTCTATCATTATTTTTTTAGCTTTACTCCAGTTATAAATACCAAAATCAGTGATAATAAAAACAAGTACTTTTCTCTCTGCTTTAAAACATTGATCTGCGATTTCTTTAATTGGTAAAAATGTACCTCCACCTTGATAACTCAATAAAGTTTTTTCAGCTTTCTTATAATCAAAGGTCCATTGGCAAAGATCTGCTCTATTAGAAAAATTAATTATACTGAATTTAGCACCTTTATTAGCAGCATAATGTAAGGATGCAAATGCTGCTATTAAAGCTGTGTGATATGGGCCCCTTCCTCGAATAGATCTGGAGGAGTACTTCCAACCCATGGATCCAGAAGAATCTAGAACAATTAAAAGATCTGGAATCTCTTTTTCAACAAGATGACCAGAACCCACCCTATAAGCCCATTTTCTAGTAGTGATATTAGGTATAATTATAGGGCTATTTAATAAACTTTGAACAATATCCAATTCTTCTATTCTATCTCCGATTCTCCACACTTCTGGATATACTGGTAATTGTCCTCCAGGTTTTTTTTCAAAAATTTTTATTTCTATTAAGTTTTTAGCTAATCCTCTATACCAAGTAGCTAATGGGTTTCCATCAATTAAAATTCCAGCTTGACGGGCAGGTCCACCAAATTCAGAATAAGGAATATTTTTGGCAAATTCCTCAGATTTTTGTCTTAATTCATCCTCATTCATTTCTTTAAGTTTATCAGAGTTTTTGTTCTCTAATGGATTATCCATTAGTTCTAATATATCCTTAGGAACTTCTAAAAATGCACCACCAGGACTTTTTCTTTTTTCTTTGTTTTTATCCAAAATACTTTTAGCACCTATGAGAGTAAATGTATCTTGTATTAAACTATTTAGATATTTAGCAACTAAAGCAATCTTTTTTTCCCATAGTGATTCATTCTCAAAATCTTTTAAAATAGTTTTAGTAACCTTTTCCGCTAATGAATCCATTTCTTTTAGTATATCATCCCCTATAACTTCTTGACTCCAGATTTTCTCATAAGCTCGAAATAAGAATTTTGTCAAATTGCTAATAGTTCCTTTATTTTTGATGTGTTTATAGGTCACTTGCATTTCCCATGTTATAAGATATGGATATTTGTGAAATAATTTTGTATCAATGATAAGATCAGCAAATATATTTACAATAATAGGAGCATAATTCTGATTTACATATCGCATCGCTGCTCTAAGTAATTTTGCATTGATTAAACCGTCATAAGGTATTATTTGATAATGTGATATTTCATGTAATGCAATGATATGAAAATAATTTATATAATCTTTATCGTCTTTAAATAAAGGAGTGTTAGCTAAATTCATTGTTATTTGCCATCGATTTTCTGGGTCAATATAGAATCCTTCTAAATGAGTGTAATCAAATACGTAATTAGGTTCATTCAAAGGAGGATAATAAAATTCTTTTAAAGCTTTACTCCACGCAATTTTGGCGAGATTAATAAATTTTTTTTCTTTTTCTGAGAGTTCCTTTTTAGATCTTCTACCCTTTCCCTTTCTTTTTGCTTGAATCATATTGATTTTAAATAATTATTCTTCTTTTTGTAGATAATCCAAATTATCTAAAATAGATCTCAATTTCAATGCCTCTGAACCCCCCGAAATTTGAATATTAACTATAGAATCATCATTATTACCAGTAACATTGATTTCAATCAGTAAATCATCTGTTCGAATTTGCTTAGTTTGTCTTTGACTAAAAGCTTCTTTTAAAGGTTGATCCAAATTTGAGAATTCAGTAGCAATATCAGCCCAAACTTCTTTATTATATTGATATTTGAAGACGTAATCAGTAACCGTTTGTTTAAAAAGCTCTCGATTAATCCATTCAATTAAATCTCCTCTATTAGGAAAATCAATTTCTTCCATAAGATTTTTTCTGATTTCAGTTAGTTTAACAATATCCCCTTTTTTTGAAGCCTCTTGAATTTGTTGAGCAATTATAGGATATTTCCTATTATTAACTGAAATTACAAAGGGAATTAGATCGTATTTTACAATCAAATCATTCTTCTCGAATTTTTTTATCTCAGTTAAATCATTATCTTTAGAGCTCCCTTCACGAAATCTGTCTGCAATATGATAACATTCTTCACGATTTTTATATCTTCTTAGAATAGTATTCAATAGATACTTGGAAAATTCATATTTATCACCATAATATGGTGACTTATCTAATTCTCTCTTTACATATATTGTTCTATGCGAGATTACATAAGGTGCGATTGTATTTACAATATTAATGTCGATCTTATCTATACCTAATACCCATGCTAAAGCTTTTGAATATCTTAACAGATCCTTAGCAACTCTTACACTTAAAATCGAATCAATTTTATTACAAACATTTTGAGCCGTATTGAAATGACAACCTGAACATAATCCTGTACTAGGTTTTAAATCTTCTGTATTCCCCTTATCAACACGATCACATAAGGTAAATTCTCTTACTATAGCATGTATGAATTTATTTACTTCAGAAGGGAAAGGGATTCTATTAACATAAAAATGAATTTCCATTAATTCATCTATACTTAAAACCTTAGGTACTTGGATTAATTCATCATATCCACTATATTTTTCATCTTTTCCAGTCAAAATAAGTTGTAATTCATGGCTTCCGGGCATTGAGATAGGCACAGAGATACCAAATCTGTCTAAAAATGGTTGAGATAATTCAAAAGTACCAATATCATGCGGATTTATAGTTGCAAATAAACAGTATTTATTAATTGTTGTTATGGAATCATAATATTTAACAGTACCCTCAGCGAGTAAAGATAAAAGAATATCTTGTGCATAAGGAGTTAAGCGATTCACTTCATCAATAATTTTCCAAAAATTTGTAATAAATTGTCTCCATACAACTTCTTCCTCACCTTCTTTCATCAGTTTTCCAAGTTTTAGAGTACCTATGAGTTTCTCTTCTGTTAATTGGGGATGTCCTCTTATTATTGAATTTTCAATTTCACTCAATGTATTTGATGTAAACATCCTCCCTAATAGCTTTACGAGGGTTGTTTTACCACCACCATGTCCACCAATCAATAACATAGCAGAATTAGGAACTATTGCATTTAATACACAAAGGGTCAATATTTCTGGTAGTAATTTTGTACTTAGCTTTTTCTCTTTTTTAGTGAAATATTTGATACTCAAATCTTTATAATGTACAAATAACTGATTAGCTTGTATTAAATTGATTATTTTCCACACTTTTTTTCTTAACGTATCTTCTTCTCCTAATTTTGTCGACATTTGGGCAATTCTCATAAGATTTTCAATATTAAATAAAAGTTAGTTTGACTATATAATATTGATCATTAATAAATTAAAAATCAATCAGTTCACTCAAATTATGAATTTCTCCAGGACAGCGAAAATCCCTTTAAGAGAAGGCTTACTATATTATTGATTCTCTTTACATTACCCCAGACTAAAAATTTCTTGAAAATATTGATTGATCTTAAATCTATCCAATATATATTCAACAACGTAATGAACAGCATTTGAAATTGGTGCCAGTTTTTTATTATTATTATTATGATGGTAAATCTTGTGTAATGCATTTTGAATATCATTATATAGATAAATTTACCCTTTTTCTATTAATTTCTTTCTCCACTCAAAATTTAACTCATCATAAACTTTCCAAAAATCCTGAAGGATTTTTTGTACCCCCTCCTTCCAAGGCATCAAAGAAATCCTCTTCAGGCTGCCAAAGTCTATACTTTTCATTCTTTTTTGGGTTTTACTAGCATCTAATCTGTTAAGAGTTTCTAATAAAATATGGTCTAAATAATTTTGAATTTTGCCAAGATGGAGCAAAGTTCCACATAAATCAAATATATAAAAAGAATAATTCATTAAGTAAATAGGAAAATTAACTTAAGTTTTTAAAAATAATTTAAAACTAAAATTTTATTGATTTTATAGGACTAATCATAAGGAATTAAAAGAAAAAATTTTCTAAGGGAAGGCTGAAAGAATGAACAATGATATATCATTGTTAATGCCTAAAGAATTAATCCAAGCAGAAAAGCTTATGAAAGAAGGTAGATACGAAGAAGCTCTTTCAATTACGAATAATTTCGAAGAACTGCAAAATCTTTCTTCTTTCAACCAATTCTCATGCTACCTTCTCAAAAGTTCAATTTTAATATATATGAGTAATTATAAAGAAAGTTTAAAGTTTGCTGAAAAAGCTTATCAAATAAGTCAAGAATTAGATAATGATTTGCAAACAATTAATGCTCTTCTAAATATGTGCTGGTCATTGAGTATGTTATTTAATTTCGATAAAGCATTTAATTTATTTAAACAATGTGAAGATCTGCTTCATAACTCTAACCAAATTTCCAACTTGGAATATGATAAAATTGTTGCTTCTATAAACTTTATTAAAGCAATAATTTATTATTTTCAAGCCAATACAGATCAAGGATTAGCATGTGCTCACAAGAGTTTAGATTTGCGAGAAAAGATAAGCGATAACATGACAATTGCTGAATCTCTATTAATAATTGGAATGCTTTATTCTTTCCTAAAAACTGATTTAGATTTAGCCCTTCATTACGCTGAACGTTGTCAGACTCTTGCTGAGGAATTAAATCATGAATATGTAATTACATATAATCTTGGGAGTCTTGGGGCAATTTACGCTCTCAAGGGAGAATTAAAGCAATCACTAAATTACTACACTCAGGCCTTAGCTCTCGCAGAAATAAGAGATGATAAGCGATTCATAATGACGACTCTCAATAATATTTCTTGTGTATATGTGCAAAAAGGTGATCTGGATAAAGCCCTAAAAATGTTCGAAAAATGCTTAAAGTTTGGAAACGAATTCAAACATATTATGAATATTAGTAATGTAATTAGTGGTATAATAGAAGTATATATCTTAAAACAAGATATTGAAAAAGCTCAGAATTATATAGAACAATTAGCGCAGATTAATGAACAGGTGGATAATAAAACAATTGAAAGAATTTATCTCTTAAGTAAAGCCCTGATTTTGAAAGCAAGTCCTCGAATTCATAATCGAGTAAAAGCTCAGGAGATATTAAGACAAATTATCGAAGAAGAAATAGACGTAGGAGAAATTACTATAAAAGCTTTATTAAATCTGTGTGAACTTCTATTGGAAGAATTACGAATGACTAATGAATTAGAAGTACTTGACGAGTTAGAACCTGTTGTCTCTCAGCTTTTAAATATTGCAGAAGATTCAAAATCCTACTGGGTTTTGGCTGAAACTTATACGTTACAAGCCAAGTTGGCTTTGGTAACCTTAGATATAAGAGGTGCTAGACGGTTATTAACAAAAGCTCAGCAAATAGCTGAACAAAAAGGTATGCATTTATTAGCAGGAAAAATTTCGCTTGAACATGATAACTTGCTTAAAGAATTAAATAGTTGGAAAAATATGAATATGAATGATGTTACATTAAATAAACGTATGGAATTGGCACGAATAGATGATCAGATGAAAAGTCTTATTTGGAAGCAAGATTTAAGTTCATTGGAATATACCGATGAAGATCCTATAGTATTTTTAATTTTAGATGAAGGAGGAGTGACAATTTTTTCTCATATCTTTTCTCAGGATTGGGATTTTCAAGATGATCTTGTTGGAGGTTTTCTTTCTGCGATTAATTCATTTAGCGGTGAGTTGTTTTCTGAGGGATTAGATCGTGCCAATTTTGGTCAACACACGGTACTTATGAAACCATTTTCATCTTTTTCAGTATGCTATCTTTTTAAAGGTCAATCATACCTAGCAAATAAAAAGATAAAGAAATTTATTGTTACAATCGAAACTAATGAACACTTGAAGGAAATTTTTGAGAATTATTATAAGAATTATCAAGAAATAAAATTAACAGAAAATCCCCCATTAGAAGAGCTTTTTACTAATATCTTTATCCATAAAATGCATTGAGCTTAAAAAAGTTATTTTAGAAACTAGTTGGCGTGGTAATAGGCACAGAAATTCCAAACCTATCAAGAATTGGTTGAGACAGTTCAAATTTACCGATATCATGAGGATTAATCACTGCGTATAAGCAGTATTTATTAATATTAGTTATAGAGTCGTAATATTTAACTGTTCCTTCAGCCAGTAATGATAATAAGATATCTTGGGCATAAGGAGTTAACCGCTTTACTTCATCTATTATTTTCCAAAAGTTGGTCATAAATTATCTCCAAACAACTTCTTCCTTGCCATCTCTCATTAACTTCCCTAGTTTTAAAGTTCCTATAAGTTTCTCTTCTGTTAATTGAAGATACCCTCGTATTATTGAAGTTTCAATCTCACTAAGTGTTTTTGATGTAAACATCCGACCCAATAGTTTAACAAGGGTAGTTTTGCCCCCACCATGCCTACCAATTAATAACATTGCAGAATTGGAGATTAATGCATTCAGTACACATAGAGTTAATATTTCTGGTAACAATTTTATATTTGGCTTTTTATCTTTTTCAGCAGTATATTTAATACGTAAGTCTTTGTAATGAACGAACAGTTGATTAACTGTATTAAATTGACAATTTTCCAGACCTTTTTCCTTAATATGTGTTCTTCTCCTAATTTTATCGACATTCGGACTAGTCTCTTACGATTTTCAATATTAAATTAAAATCAGTTTGAATATATAATTTTGATCTTTCCATAATTAATATTGCTATAGATTCGAGGAAAATTGTAAGGAAGAGTAAAAATTATCAAACTACAAGTTAATTAGTTCATGTAAATGTTCAATAACGTGATCTGGTTGAACATTCCATTTTTTATATGACCTTTTTTCTTTTTCTATATGGCGTAATATTAAACATGAAGCTATTTTAGCTTTTTTAGCTGCTGCAATGTCATGAATCGAATCTCCAATCATTATCGCTTTTTTTTCTATAGGATCATAATCAAATTTTTTCAAAATATTAAGGATTCCATCTGAAGAAGGTTTAGCGAATTGTTGGTCGATTTTCGAACCTAAACTAAAGATTTCATTAAAATAATGATTGATTTTAAAGTAATTTAAAAAAAATTCAACAATGTAATCTGCTGTATTTGTACAAATTGCCAATTTTTTATTCTCTTTATAATTTTGGATTAATTCCAGAACAGTTTTTACATCATTAAATAATGAAATTTGTTTTTTCTTAAGAAGCTTTTTTCTCATTTTAAAATCATTCTTGTCATAATAGTTCCAAAAAAGATTTGAATCATTTATTCCCCAATCTCTTAAAATTTCTTTGTATTTTTCAAAAGAATGCCATAAATTATTCCTTTCATTTCTTTCAGGAACTATTTGAATGTTCAATTTTTCTAATGTCTTGACTAACACGATATCGACATGAGTACCAATATTTCCTAGATCTAACAAAGTTCCGTCTAAATCAAATATATAAAAATCAAAATTCATAGGTTATATGAGATAAGTGAAATAATTCAGTTTAAGTTATCCAATTTTTCATTTATCCAAAAATTTTAGTTTGGTTTTAAAGCTTTGTTCAAATATTTTTACTTTCTTTTTGGAATGATTCTTGAAATCTCTACTAATTATAATTAAATCAAATTAAAAGATTTATCAAAATTTGTATAAAAAATAATAATATGCCTTTTTATAATTTTAACTTATTATCTAACTCTAAAACCAACCAATATGGCCCAAAGATTTTTCATTTTCGTCCAAAGCGTAGATTAAACCCATGGGTAGCGGTTCCTCATCCTCATTTTTCGTAGATTTAGCTACTTTTTTTATTGTTTCAAACTTTAAAATAAAAGTACCGTTACATTTTTTGCATTTAATATAGATTTTTTTTATTGATTTGAGTTCTTCTTCATATTCTTCTTTTTTAAAAGGTTCTAATAATTTGGGGTTTTGGTTATCGCATTTTTTCAAAAAGCATTGGTCTAAAGAAATTTTTTCCATACCTCTTCTAGCTAGGGAGATAAATGCATGGCTTGGGATTTCATTTCTTAAATCTTCTTTTTCTACCATATATAATTTAAAATGTTGATATCACTTATTTCTTATTCTTTTATTTTATAGAAAATGGAGTTTAATAAATTATGAAGATTAATCTTATTTAATAGCTTAAACTATATTTTATTGAAATAAGAAATGACAAAAAAAGAAGAATTTTCAAAAGAAACTATTGATCATATTTCAAAATTAGCATTATTAGATTTATCTGAAGAAGAAAAGGAAAAACTTGCGAAAGAATTAGGTGATATTCTTTCCTATTTTAAAAAGTTAGATAATATAGATACTAGCAATGTTAAACCAATGACCCATCCGATAGATGGTTTAAAAAATGTTTTTAGAGAAGATATACCTTGGAAATCTCTTTCTAATGAAGAAGCATTAAAAAATGCTAAACATAAAAAGGATGGCTATTTCAAAGCTCCAAGAATTCTAAAGGAGTAAATGAATTATTATTTTTTATATTCTTCAGTTAACTTATTTATTGCTTCAGCCATATCTCTAAGTGCTTTTCTTCTTTCTTCTGGGCTCATTTCATAGAAACTCTCCTCAAAATCAGTACCGATTTTTTCTGTAGAAGCCATAAGTTGGAACTTTTTATAAACTAAACTTGTTATATATTTTTCATAACGTTCCAAAGCCTTGTTCAGTTTAGGATAATCTTTGATTTTATGATAAAGCTCTAAAGTCTCTAAAGATTTAATTCCTAAATCTATTCTAAACCAGCTAATTGGAAATAAAAGTTCTCGTTGAATACCCATCTCAATAATAGCTAGATTATCATTATCGATATATAGCTCTGGGAGTTCATCTTCTTTATATATAATATTATCACTCATTATGTAAAGGTTTGCCGCACCTCGAGAAGTACATACAATTCCAGTAGCAAATCCTTTAGCCATTCTCAAAGTATCAGCAAAATCCTCTAATTTATTTCCTATTAAATGAAGATTTTTCTTTTTAACTCCCTGAAACTCTACCTTTATTTTTTTTAATCCTTTAGCATCTAATAAAATCTGGGGAAATAAATCTTTATTTCTTATTTTTTTATGAGCTTCTAATAGTTTGTTTATTATTTCATAATCTAATTTTAGTCCAGGAATAACGGTATTTTGATTAAGAAAAGCATCAACTTCAAAATCAGCAATTCCATAAAAAATTCTTCCATTGTTAATTATGTTGTAAATGCTATTTACAATTGTTTTAATTAAAGCCTCGGGATCTTCCCGAACAGAATCGAATTCTTTTGTCTCAAATGTATAAATCTGATCTTCTAGTCCCTCTTCTTGATAAAATGCGCCCCAACTTAGCTCACTAAAGATTATACCCTCAGAATATAAATTATGACGAGCATCAATACTTAGAATGCTTTTGCTGCCTCCAAGTTCAACCCCTAATCTTGATCCAGAGGCTAGAATCGCTAAAGGAGGATTATAAAATTCTAATGGCAAAACTAAATCTACACGGGTATAATTTATTATAAAGAAATTTTCTTATATCTGATATAACTTTTTGAAGTAATTCTAATAATTATAGATATAAAACATATATATAATTAGTGAAATGAGTAAAATTTAAACGAATTTAATTTTCAAATTTCAAATCTCAAATTGAGTTTTTTACGATATTCAGAATATTTAACTAAAACTGAGAAACATTTTACTGGCATATCCCACAAATCAAAAATAGGAATATTTGAATTGATAAATTCTCGAACCCATGGATTAGAATATCCTTGTGGTCCAATAAAAAAAACAGGAACTCCTCTCTTCTTTACCAGCCTTTGAATAGGTTTTAAATAAAGGCTTTTCATCATTTCATTAGATATCTCAAATTTTTCATAGCTTTTTCCCCCTGAGACTTTAATTATATCCAATATTTCTTCAAATCCAAATGCAGCATATATAATTATTCCATCAATTTCACCAGAATTAATCATAGTTTTTGGAATTTTAATATAGAGATTATATTGATTGAATTGAAAAGTTAAATCTAGAGGATTATCAATATTTGCTACAGGTGGGACATACTGTTTTAATTTGCCTTTTAAATCGTCTGAAAATTCAGGCACAGCTAAACCTATTTTCTCAGCAACCTTTGCCATCATCGCACCACAACCTCCTGAATCCGTTATTATTCCTAACCTATTGCCTTTTGGAATAATATTATATGAAAAAACTCGTAAGTAATGAAAAAAGTCTTTAATTGAGTCCGTAGAAATTATACCTGTTTCTTTAAAGACAGCTTCAAAAATTTTATTATCTCCCGCAATTGCTCCTGTATGTCCCATAATTGAACGTGAAGCTGCTTCTGTTCCTCCGGCATAAATAGCTACGATTGGCTTTGTAGGGGTAATTTTTTTTGCTATATTAATAAATTCTTTTCCTTTCTTAACTTCTTCAATATATAAACCAATAACATCTGTCTCGGGATCATCTTTTAGATAATCTAAAAAATCAACTAAATCTATGTTTTCTTCATTTCCAATAGAAAGTGATTTTCCTATTTTTACTCCAATCCTATTACAATACCAAAATACATGGGACGCAACTGTACCTGAATGAGCAATAATGGAAATATTTCCACGTTCAGGAGTTTTATATATCCACATTGTATTCAGACATTTATCTTCAAATTCAGGATAGTTATAAAATGCATTATAAACTCCCAAACAGTTTGGACCAATAAATCTAATATCATATTTTCTTGTTATTTCGATAATTTTATTAGAAAGTTGAAGTCCATCAGAACCAAATTCTCGAAATCCCCCTGATACAATTATTACTCGTTTTACTCCTTTTTGTCCACATTCTTCTAATACCTTAGGGACATGATTTGGTCTCAAAATAATAAAAGCCAAATCTGGAGTTTCTGAAAGATTTAATACTGAGTTATAAGCTTTTAAACCCTGAATATGCTCTAACTTAGGATGAATTGGATAAATTTTTTCTTTTGGAAATCCACCAAATATTATATTTCGAAGCATCATTGCACCCATATTGTCTAAAAAGGAGTTAGATGCTCCAAAAACAGCAATACTCTCTGGATTCAAAAATCGATGAAGAAAATGATTTTTTGTGATGTTTCTTTTGATTTCAGTCAAAATACTATATTATCTATTTGTATAGATTATTTAAGTTAATTTAAATTAAAATTTGAATTTAATTAGTTTTTATTATTGAATAATTAGAAAAATAGGAGAAAATAACTTATCACGAAAATCTATTCCGATATTCAGCATAGCGACATAGAATGTTAAGACTTTTAGTTATATCATCCCACATACTAAAAATAGGGATATCATGTTCGATAAATTTTTGCATCCAGAAATATCTATAAGGATATGGTCCAGCAAAGAATACTGGTATTGAATATTTTCTCATCATACTTTTTATTGATTCTAGAACCATATTTTCAAACACAATTTTCATATCTTTCATGCTTTCATCAAGTTTCATCCCAGACTTTTCAATAACATTCATTATATCATCAAAATCATATACACCAAAGACAATGATTGCATCAACTTCATGGGATTTCATTAATAATTTTGGGAATTTAATAAACATATTTATGAAATTCTCGTGAAAAGTAATATCAACAGGATTCACCGAACTAGCTGTTTTAGGAATATACTTTTTAAATTCTGATTGTAATGCTTGTGAAAATTCTGGTACTTTTAATCCATATAATTCGGCAGTCTTTGTCATCATCGCACCAGGACCTCCAGAATCAGTTATAATTCCTAATCTTTTACCTTTTGGAAAGATGTTATACGACTGTGCAAGTGACAAAGTTCTAAGATAATACAAGAAATCCATGATTGAATTAGTTGAAATTATTCCTGTTTCTTTAAAAACAGCTTCATAAATTTTATTATCCGCACTAATTGATCCCGTATGACTCATTATTGATCTAGCGGCAGCCTGCGTTCCTCCGGCATAAATTGCTACTATTGGCTTTTTAGGGGTTATTTCTTTCGCTAACTTAATAAAATCTTTTCCCTGTTTAATTTCTTCGATATAAAGCCCAATTACTTCCGTTTGAGGATCATTTTTAAAATATTTTAATACATCTACTAAATCTATATTTCTTTCATTCCCTACAGATATTGATTTTCCAATTTTTACTCCTAAATCATTTGTATAAAAAGCAGTCTGAGCAGCAACAGTTCCAGACTGGCTAATTATTGAAATATTTCCTCTCTTATGTGGTTGATAAATCCAAAATGTATTAAAATAAGCATTTTCCTTTTTAGGATATTTATACCATCCATTGTATATCCCCAAACAGTTAGGTCCAATAAATCTTATATTATATTTCTTAGCTATTTTGTCAATTTGTTTGGATAGTTCTATTCCCTCAGATCCAATCTCTCTAAAACCTCCTGATGTAATGATCAAACGCTTAATACCTTTTTGACCACATTCTTCCATAACTTGAGGAACAATTCTTGTTGGCAATATTATAAACGCTAGATCTGGTACTATTGGAATATCAAAAACAGATTTATAAGCTGGAAGTCCTTGAACTTTGTCTAATCTGGGATGGACAGGAAAGATATTACCATCAAATCCGACTCCATTAATAATATTTCGGAGTTGCATTGATCCCATTGTAGTCATTAAATTATTATTCGCACCAAAGACACAAATACTTCTGGGATTTAAGATTTCTTCAATATAATTATCCTTGTTTGGCTCTAGATTATTTTCACTCATAATAATTTTAATTATAAAATACTAAAAAAGAAAATAAAAAATGCAATAAGAGTTTTATGATTAGTAAATTTGAAATTTCAAAGTTCTCTTATTAACTCAATTTCTGCAGAAAATCCTGGTATCATTCCCTCATAAATGAAAAATCCTTTATCTTTTAATTTTTTAAGGATCAGTCTAATACCTTCGAACTTGTTTTCACATAATATTTGTAATTGTTTATAATTTAGTTTTCCACCATTTTCTTTAAGTTTTCTAATTATAAAATTTTCCTCTTGTGTTAATTCTGTCATATTTAATCTTTCCTTATAGATCATTTATATTTGTTTGAAATTCAAATCTTCCCTGTACTACCAAATCCCCCCTTTCCACGTTCAGAGTCTAATAATTCTTCAGTTTCTATAAATTCATAATTATATATTTTGGAAAAAATAATCTGACAAATCCTTTCTCCTTTTCTTAACGTAACATCTTTATTGGATAAATTGATTACTATTGCCATCCATTCATTTCTATATCCCGCATCAATCGTACCAGGAGAATTTACTATAGAAATTCCATCCCATAATGCTAAACCACTTCTAGGAACCACTTTAAAGTAATACCCTTCTGGTATAGCTGTGGAAAAGCCTAATGGACATCCTATTCTTTCAAGTGGCTTTAATGTATAAGTATCAGAATTAATCTTAATTAGTTCTTTTTTATCCTTTTCATGAAATATTTTCATAAAACCCATGATTCGAGCATCTGCACCTGCATCTCCAAGTTTTGACGGTTTTGGGATAAGTGTATCCTTTCTTAATTTCTTTAAAGGAATTGAAATTATGTTTTCATTTGCTTTTCTGCTCATATTATATCAATTTAATTTATATTTAGTTTTAAAAAACAATTTTTATTAAAGAATAGATATTTTGTTAAATATCAATATTTCTACTAGTGATTAATTTGATTATAATTGATAGATTTGATCCTAGAGTTGATAAAGAAGCACTGAAGGAAATTTTTAAAGACTTTATTTCAAGTAAGTCTTATTTCTTTTCTGTTTGGGAAAGATTTGAAGAAGAATTAAATCGTAGGGCTCTCGATCTTCAATATAGAAACTCTATGGTTGTTGCAAAGGAAGATGGAAAAATATTAGGTTTTGGCACTTATACCTTCTTTAAGGACTATCTAGGAAATGATAGAGTTTTAATTCATCAAGTAATGACAAAAAAAGAAGATTCCTTCAAAAGAGGAATTGAAGAAAAAATTATTCGAGAATTACAATTATACGTCAAGAGAACACTAAAGATTGATAAAACTTATTTTATATGTCCAGATTCAGATGGAGCTATGAGAAGCTTATTTTTAAAACTTGGGATAAAAAAATCACCAAACATATGGTATGAAAATGAGATGTAGTCCCTACTCAAATATTTTCATATTATTAAAATCATAAGTGATATTAGTCTATGAAAAATTTAAATGGTATCTCAGATCCAATTGAAAAAGCGAAAATTTTTAGAAAACAAAATAAATTTGAAGAAGCTTTACAAATATTAGATGAAATTTACCTAAATACTCCTAATTCTAATGAAATTTTGACTATTTTGATTGAAACTTTATTTGATTATGGGGGTTATCTTAATGATTATTATACTTTAGAATATGAAAAAGCCAAGGAAGTATTTAAAAGGATTATTACTCTTAGTCCAAATAGTTATAGAGCTCATTATAATTTAGGACTTGCTTTTTTCAATTTAAACCAGTTTCAGGAGGCAAAAAATTCTTTTAAAAAAGCATTAAGTATCAAACCAGATTATAAATATTGCTTCTATAATCTAGGTTTAATATACGAAACAAATGAAAAATATAAGCAAGCTTTACATTACTATGAAAAAGCTTTAAAAATTGACCCAAATTTCATCTATGCTCTTACAGCAAGATCAGAGATAAGAAAAAAATTAGATGAGATGAAATAAACAAAAATTAAGTAGTTTTTATATTCAAATTTCATAAAATCTATTTTTCAACTAATTTACGATGAATTGCATAACATACAACTAAAACAATTAATAGTATAACGCCACCAATTATGTATCGTAATACAATGGGATTAGAGAATAAATCTGCAATTAGATCCGACTGAAACATAATGACCCCTTTAATAAAGTATAAAATCTAAATAGAACCCGTGATATATAAAATTTGAGCATTAATTTCATTTGATTCAAATAATTAGAATTAAAGCATTTTCTTGGCATTTTAAGAGTGAAAAAAAATAAAAAAAATATTAAGGTTTTATCTTTCTAATTGGAAGTTTACTTGCACACGAACTCTGTAAATTAACTTATCAATATCTTCCTTAACTTTTACATCAGATTCGATAATTTGAATGTTTCGAATACCACGCAAGCTTTTTTTTGCTTCATCATAACAATTTTTTACAGCGTCAGCCCAATTCTTATCAGATGTGCCTACTAATTGAATACTTTTATAAACTGGCATTTTGATTTCACTTTTATTTTAATTTTTTTGTAAGTTAATTTGTTATTCGTTAATATTTAAACATTTCTAAGATAAATGATAAGACAGTTTTTCTCTTGAAGAATAAAAGAATACTATTCAAAATTAGTAAAAAATTAAGAAAATAAAAAAAAAGAAGATAAAGAATTCTAAGGCTATTTATGCATCAAGATTTTCTAAAATTGTTGCAACCCCTTGTCCACCACCTACACAGGCGTTGGCAACACCGTATTTAGCCTTCTTATCCTTCAGAATTCGAGCTAAAGTACCAGGTAATCGTATCATTGTCGCTCCTAAGGGGTGTCCAATTGCCGTTGAACCTCCCATAACATTAACTTTTTCTTCTGGGATGTTAAAAGCCTTCATACAGTTAAGGGTTACAATTGTGAATGCCTCATTTATTTCCCAATAATCAATATCGTCAGGTTTTAATCCAGCATAGTCTAACGCTTTTTGAGTGGCTGGAACTGGACCTCGACCCATGACAGTTGGATCTACAGCTGCCCAACCAATTGACACAATTCTCACTAATGGTTCAAGACCTCTTTTCTTTGCTTCCTCAGCTTCCATTACTAAACAAGTAGTAGCTCCAGCATTCAATGGAGAAGAATTCCCTGCAGTTATTACTCCTTCACTAGTCCCTTCTCTTTCTTCATATCCCGCTCTACCTCCATTTTTTTTCAGATAAAATGGTTTCGAAAGCCTACGTAATCCAGCGACACCTTCCAAAGTGGACTTTCGTGCTGCCATGTCTTGATCCACCATCATTGGTTCTTCTACATTACCTTCAACATGACCTTCAATCGGAACGATTTCACCCTTATACCAACCTTCTTCAGTATATTTCACTGTTAAATTATGACTTCTAACTCCAAATTTATCTAAATCTTCCTTTGTAAAAACAGGCACTTCTTCTTCATAAAGTTTTTGAGCAGTTTGAATCATATTAATTGTTGTTACGAGATCATATTGAGGTCTATACCATTCGCTTTTCTTATTAACCATTTTTAAGTTTGGACGAACCCAGTCATTCTGCATTGGTATACGAGTCATATGTTCAACACCACCGGCTAAACAGATTTTACTATTACCCGTCATAATTTCCATAATCCCAACATGCATTCCAGAACCAGCAGAACCGCATTGTCTATCAACAAACATGGCAGGAACAGTAACAGGAAATTCCGCTAAAAACAATGGGAGTCTACCCCCATAAGTCCATGCTTCATAGACACCCATAGCCGTCCCAACTGTGAATTCATCAATTTCTTCCTTTTTTATTCCTTTATTAGCAAGTTTTTCATTAAAAAATTTCATAAGAAGTTTACCTAAAAGCTCATCACCACGAATTTCACTAAAAACATCTCTCTCTGGTTCTCTTGGTCTTGAACGAGAAAAACCTGTTCTAGCATAATCAATTAACCATACTTCTTTTAATTCTTTTGCCATTTTTCAATATCCCTCTTAAAATTCGTTTTTATTACAAAATTTTAATTAACAAATGAAAAAATTTAATAGAAATATTAAAGTTTTTGATAAGGCTCTTGATAGAAAAAAGAAAATAAATTAATAATTTTAGAAATATATTACATCGTTGTTAAGAAATTATTAGAATTATTTTTATTTTTGTTAGTTTTAGATAAAATATGTCTAAAAAAGCTATTAACATTAATGAAAAGATATTAGTCTCTATTATTGCTGGTAGTCTTTCCGATAAAGAGATCTATGAAAAAGCTGAAAAAGTTTTAAAAGATAATAATATAAAATATGATCTTCAAATAATTTCTGCTCATAGAAATCCAGAGCAATTAGATGAATATATAAAGGATTCTGATTCTTTAATTTATATTGCTATTGCTGGGCTTTCTGCTGCTTTACCCGGAGTGATCGCATCAAAAACAAATAAACCAGTCATAGGAGTGCCTGTAAGTGCAAAGTTAGGTGGTTTAGATGCTTTATTATCCATAGTTCAAATGCCTCCAGGAGTTCCTGTTGCTAGTGTTGGAATTGATAGAGGCGAAAATGCGGCATATCTAGCAATTAGGATTTTAGATTTACTTAAAAAATAAATTAGGTGTAATCACATTGTCTGAAGATTTAATCGAGCAAGGGAAGAGAAATGCTGCGATAAAGGCAGTAGAAGAAAATGTTAAAAAGAATATGATTATTGGAATTGGGAGTGGATCAACTATAATTTATGCTGTTCAAAAATTAGGCGAGGTTGACAAGGCAAAATCTTTAAACGTAAAATGTATACCCAGTTCATTTCAAGCTTATCAATTAATTATTGAAAATGGGTTAAATCTAGCTACATTGGAACAATATCCTGAAATTGATGTTGATTTAGATGGTGCAGATGAAATTGATAAAGATCTCAATTTAATTAAAGGTGGAGGTGGTTGCTTAGTACAAGAGAAAATTCTTGCATCCAATTCAAAAATTCTGATTATAATAGCCGATTTTAGAAAAAATTCGGAAAAATTAGGCTTGAATTGGAAAAAAGGGGTCCCTATTGAAGTAATCCCTATGTCTTATTTTCCTTTAATGAAAAAGTTTGGAAATCTAGGTGGAACTCCAAAACTTCGAATGGCTCAGTCAAAGAGCGGACCATTAATTACAGATAATGGAAATTTTATTATAGATGTGGATTTTGGTAAGATAGATAATCCTCTAAAACTAAATAATAAAATTTTATCAATCCCAGGAGTAGTTGATACAGGCTTATTTATTGGAATGGCTTCTAAAGCTTATATTGGAACTCGTAATGGGGATGTTATTACTCTCGTCAAAAAAAAATGAAAATCTTAAAAAAAAGAATTTTTTAATCATCCTTTTGATTAAAGATTAGAGATTCACCGCAATTAGGACAGAATTTCTTAGGAGTTTTAATATATTCTCCACAGAAAGGACAATACATTGAAGGTCCAAGTTGAGATATCGGTTCATCAACTGCTTCAGTAGGCTCTTGTTCTGGATATGAAGGGGTATAATAATAATCTTCATAGTAAGGTTGAAATTGAGGAGCTTTTGGATATTTTCTCTTTCTAGCATAATAAATAGATAAACTTGTAAATGCTATAAGAGCAATAATAGCTACTACAATAATTATTATCAATGAGTAATCTATAGGTGATCTAGAAATAGCCAAGAGTATAGCAAAATCCTCATATTCCCCTTCACTATCATATACTGTAAAATAAAGAACTCCTAAATTCCCTTTAGTAGAGGATGTGCTTATATCAGATTCTGTTGATATTGATTTTACTCCTGAAATGGAATTATATAGTATAGTTTTAGGTATTGTAAAAGAACCTTCGTATTTATTAGAGGCTAATTGATAATTTAACTCAGAAACTTCAATAGAGCTTGGAAAAATAATTATTCCATATTCTTCATCAATAACTACAGATATAAATAGATTTACAAATACTCGCATATCCGATTTATCATCTTCGTAATTTACTGAATCTCTTACGTCTACTTCAAAGTTAATTCTATCACCTTGAGTTGCTGAATAAACATAAGATCCCTCATCAGTTTCAGTTTCATCGAAAGTAACATCATAACTACCATCAATATTAAAAATTGAACTTGTTTTCAATATTTCGGGTGGATTGTTAATAATCTCAAATAGAGATCGGGGTGAATTTGGATTAGTATAGTTAGAATTTGTAGGAATTATGTAATAAATAGCGTATCCTGAAGGATCTGTGGTTTCTGGATTGAAAATATTTCGATAATCAGATAATATATATTGACTAAATGTTAATGTTTTATTTACAGATTTTTTTGTATTATAAAAAGAATAAGAATTAATTGATAGATATCCTTCGAAATCATCATAAAAGACACTATCTAACTCAGCAAATAAACCAACTGAAGTTCCAGGTCCAGTTAATGCTCTTGTAATAGACTCTTCATCACTAGTTAAATTAATAATCTGAGGAACTTCATTTTGATCATAATAGAGAAGTTTTACGTTTTTTGTATAATTGTTTGAGCCAATTGTAAGATTTAATTCGATAGAATAAGGAGAATAACTTGGATAAGGTATATTAAATGAATTATTGAAATAAATACCATTGTTATTCAATGTGGTATTTAAATCGATTACTTCTGAATAAGTACTATTTTTAATAGTAATGTTTAAAGTAGTAAAATCCGCTGTAGTGATTGGAGATTCTGAATCCTGATTTTTTAAATAGAGAGATAGATCAATTCTTGAATTTGAAGTACGCTCTTCTTTTAAATTAATATTAATAGAGATATTTTCAGGTGGTAAAAAGAATTCTATAACATTTCTTAATAGATTTGAATGATCTTGAGAATAGGTTGATGATGTATATCGATCGAAAATCCAAAAGAGATCTCCAAAGGCCAAAAAACGACCCCGTTCTTCGGAACTTCCATCATAAAGAGTAACCACAGTCTGGTTATTAAGACTCGCAATTGATTTTGCATTATTAGAAGCTGTAAAACTGTTGCCATAAAGCCAATAGAATTTTTCTACATCTTTAAAAATCATTTGATCATCAAAATCTCTAACACTTTGAGAACTTACACTAGCACCTATACCTAACCAATTATCATTCATAACGTTTTCTTCATTGATTTGAATATCTACACCCAATCTTGAGAATAAGTAATTAATATTATCCATAACCAAATCTTGATATCTTGTACCTAAAAATAAGATATTCCCGCCATTTTCAAAATAGTTTTGTAAATTATCTATTTCTAAAGGACTATATGGTAATATTGGATTTTGTATAAATACTATATCATACTGAGACAGTCTTTCTTCTGTTAATATTGAATTATTTAAATCTTTATTATAATTTGGATTCCAATATTCCATGCCGTAATCAATTGAGATATTTAATTCAGAAAGATCACTCATGGCTTCATAAAATCCCATCTGATAAAATGAATATTCAGGGAACCAATCATTCAAACCATGAT
>JBHLOG010000135.1:0-9170 GCA_048940765.1 Promethearchaeota archaeon
TATTTTTAAAAATTTAATTAGAAATAATTAAATTAGTTTTATTTCTAATTCAAGTAGCTAGATACTACTTCTTTCTTATAAGTCTTGAATGTTATTTTGATTTATTGATAAAATCAAATAAGAAATTATTAAAAAAGAAGTGATTAAGATTAATAATAATCAAGTAGATTTTACTACAAAATATATTATAGAAGTTAATTTTAAAATTAAGGGTGTGGTTGAAAAATCAGATATTGTAGGAGCAATATTTGGTCAAACTGAAGGACTCCTTTTGGATCTTGATTTGCGGGATCTTCAAAAATCAGGAAGAATAGGTAGAATAGAGGTTGAAAATGAATCAAAGGAAGGTACTTCAGAGGGTATTATTAAAATTCCGTCTTCATTAACCAGAAAGGAGACAGCATTATTAGCGGCCACTGTTGAGACGGTTTCTCGAGTTGGTCCATGTGAGGCAGAGTTTTTTCTTATTGAAATTCGAGATGTTCGAGAACGCAAGCGAAAAAAAATAATAGAACGAGCAGCAGAACTTTTGAAAGAATGGGATCAAAAATCATTGGAACAGAGCGAAATAGAAGAAAAAATTGAAACTGATATTAAACTTGGAGAAATCATTTCATGGGGTCCAGAAAATCTTCCTGCTGGTCCAGAAATAGAAACCAACCCAGAAATAATGATAGTGGAAGGACGAGCAGATGTCTTAAATTTATTAAGAATTGGAATTAAAAACACGATTGCTGTTCAGGGAACACAGATACCCAAATCTGTAGTTGAATTAGTGAAAAAAAAGAAATTAATAAATGTGTTCATTGATGGTGATCGTGGGGGAACTATTATTCTTAAAGAACTTTTACAAGTTGCAAAAATTGATTATATAGCTCGAGCACCTGATGGGTATGAAGTAGAGGAATTAACTAGAAAACAAATGATAAAAGCTTTGCAGAATAAAAAGCCAGCAGATCAATTTTTTGATATAAAAGAAAAAAGTTCAAAGCAAAAATTTGATACCAAAATAGATGAACTTCATAAAATCTTAAAAAAGCTTAAAATTAAAGAAGAAACTATTATAGCAAATGCTATTAAGAATACTCAAGCAGGGTATGCTATTGGATTTAGTAAAAATTTAGAAAAATTATTTAATATTCCAGTTGGGGAAATTTTTGAGAAAATTAGAGACTTTAAAGATACACTATATTTAATCATTGATGGAATCTTAACAAAAAGATTACTCTCTCTTTCAATAAGTATGAAGATAAAGTTTATAGCCTGCAAAAACAAAGAAGAAGAATTAAAAGTTCCTGAGCATATTCTAGTTTATTTCTTTTAAACTTAATAAATTATCCAATAAAGAGATTTATTTCTCAAAAATTTATTGCGACTGAAAAGATTAGCTGTATGATGTACGATACGACTCCTAGAAGCACAATACCAATAACACAAATTTTAAAAACTACAAAATAATCTTTTCTTTTAGGTTTGTTTGCAATTTTAATAATTCTTTTTGTATTTTGGAAAAATATATTTAATCTCTGATATAAAGTAGGTTTTTTCTGTTTATCAGTTTTAACGTATTTTTCATATTTTGGGTACTGTATTTCGGGCACAATGAAAAGAAAGTAGTATAAGATAAAAAGTTATCTGATATGAATGTTCTATAAATTTAGATTAAACACTGTCAAGTATATTTGATATAAATATCTCTCTATCAAACTTCTCTAAATCATCATATCCTTGCCCAACTCCAATAAAAATTATTGGCTTTTTGGTTTCAAATGAAATTGATAAAGCAGCACCACCTTTTGCATCAGCATCGAGCTTAGTTAAAATATTCGCATCAATTCCAACATGCTTATCGAATTCTCTTGCCTGATATAGAACGTCGTTTCCTGCTAAACTGTCCCCTATGAATAAACTCAAATCCGGTTGAGTTATTCTATCTATTTTTTGTATTTCTATCATTAGATTTTTATTAGTAATTTGCCTACCAGATGTATCAACTAATACTACATCAATATTTTTAGCTTTTGCATGTTCAATCGCATCATAAGCCACTGAAGCCGGATCAGATTTATAATGATGCTTTATCACACGAACTCCTACATTCTCCATATGATAAGATAATTGCTCGATAGCTGCTGCTCGAAATGTGTCTGATGCTGCAGCTACTATAGAAAACCTATTTTTTTTTAAATAGTGTGCAATCTTAGCCATAGTAGTAGTTTTCCCTGTCCCATTAACTCCTAGGAAAACAATTACATAAGGTTTATTTTTTTTGTTTTTGATTTCTGAAATTAAATCAATTTCTTTTTCAGGTGTTAAGATCTCAGTTATTGTTTCTTTTAATGTTTCAAATAATATTTTTTGGGTTGAAGATAAACGACTTATTTGTTCTCCTTTAAAAGATGCAATAATTTTTTGACATATCTCATCAGCTGTATCAATAGCTACATCGTTACTTAAAAGAAGTAATTTTAAGTCATTAATAGCATTATCTAGCTTTTTTTCTGTTAATGTTTTTTTAACAAATGATGAAAAGGTGTTTTTTAATTTTTCTAACATTTATTTCCCCACAGATTTTTGATATATAATCAAGAAAGTAATGAGATTAAAACATAAAAATTGCTTTTACATATAATCTCTTTGTATCTTTTGAGAAACTTCTTGTAAATTTATATCTATATTTTGAAGTTGTGTACTTAAGAATTCAATTTGTTTATTGTGTTGTTCAATCAACTTGTCAAGAAATTCAAGGGTTCCATCTAGATCCTTTTCAATTACAACATCTTTTGTAACAGCTAATAATATCTTTTCTGGTTCTTTAATAGATGCTTTTATGTTAACTAATCCTCCAATTGGAACTAGAATTTCGTCATTATTGTCTACTCCCTCTTTCAAATTTTCTACTGTCCTTTTAGTATTTAGTACATTTCCTAAAGACGCATTTATAATTTCAAGTTGCCCTTGAAACATATCACGTTGTTCTTTAAAATATCGAAATTTAAATATTTGCTCTTGATATTCTTTTGAAGATTCCATCTTAATCAAATATTTTAATATGTGATTTAATTATTCTGATAATTCTCGAATAAGGTAATCTTGAGATTCTTCTAGTGATATCTCTTTTACTTCTTGAATTCTAATTTGACGTCTAAATATCCCTATTGAAGTAATTTGACTTAACACCTTTTCAATAGCATCTTTTTCTTTTAAAGCTCTTACTTCTTTTCTGAATAGATACTTTTTATGATATTTTTTATAGCTACCAATAATTCTAAAAATTTTAATCTCTGACATAACAGAAAATAACACTGTTTCAATGCTTTTAAAATAGGATAATATTATCCAAAATATTAAATTTTTTATTTTAGTTGATATGTGGATTTTAAAGTGAGGTAGTGGTACATAAAGCCATTGCAAATTTTTTGCAAAATTCTATAAATGTAAAACACTAGTTATTCTCATCAATTCAGGACCAGTACAATCCACTCCAAAAATCCCACTTTTGTCATTTACAATTGCTCCTGAGCTTAAATATGGTATTCCCCGGTTAATTGTAGATACATCAACTTCCTTAACTTTTAAAATAGAAGAAATATAGTCTATCTCATCATCAGATGATAGAGGATGGACAAGACAACCATGATTATTAGCTAATGAGATTGAACCAGGAAGATAATGATTTCCAAACTCATAAACTACAGTTTCAACACTTAGAATATCTTCAATTTCTTTCTTATAATTTTTCAAAAATGAGCTAATAATAGCTCCTTTATCATTACATAAGATTAAATTCCCGAATGCATTATCAATTGATTTTAACACTCCAATTCTACTTGAATCCTTCACATAAGATTTCAAGCTATTTAGTTCCTCGTCTTTTATAATATGAGGCACAATTATTCCATATTTATTTGAAGCTGTATAAATCCCTAATAAATTAGAATTATTTATAGTTAGAGGATAAAAAGGTTCTTCAAAAACAGTTTTGAGCTTTTTTAATAATGGTTTTAATAGAGTAGTTGGATAAAGAATATAAGAATTATTGGCAGTTAAATATACTCCAATCAAACTTTTTCCAAAAATTTGAGTTCTGAGAATTGGCAATAGTATACCTTAATTTTTATATTTCTAAAAAAAAGAATATCATCTTCATGAATCTTTAAAAATCTAGAGGATTTTAAGCTAAATAGACGACTACTAGACCATCAATGTTCTTGGTTGCTCTAACTTTTAATTTTCTTGGTGGTTTTTGAATTGAACGCTCCCAAATCTTTTCATTTACTTCTTGAGTAATTACTAAAGATTCTGGCTTAAAGTGTTGCGTCATGTATTCTTTTAGATATCTCATTGCTTTTTTAGCTCTTTTAGTTCGAGGACCTTTTCGAGCTTTTGCGAGGGGGATAATATATATTCTCTCATCAATGATTTCTTCTTTAGGTACCTCTTCTTCCTCTATTTCTTCTCGTGCTTCAATTTCTTCTTCAAATATTTCACTTATTTCTTCTTCTTCAGTAATTTCATCTAAGCTAAATTCTTCAATCTCTTCAATCTGTTCTTCTTCCGTTTCTTCAGACTCCTCTAACTCTTCCTCTAAATCATCTAAATTAATTTCTTTTGCTTTCTTTGCCATAATATTTCAATTTAATAATTATTTAGATAAAATATATTAATCGCGTTTTAATTTAGTATTCCTCCATCTTCTTCTTGTATATGGACTATCTCTAACTTTTCGATTCGTTTTAATAACAATCCAATTTGGAATTGATTGACTTTGTTTTGCCTTTTTAGCTCTTCTAAGTTTAGAAGGTAAGTCTTTATTACGTGCCATTTCTCTTTATCTCGTTACTTTTTAATTTTAAATTCTTTTTTTTTTCCCATCGAAGAAATTTGTTTTAAGAGCTTTTTAAATGCATTATCTTCTAATGGTATTGCTCCTCTTAGTTGTCCTGATTGAAATAATTGGATCAGTTGTAGTTCTATCTGTTCTGCAAATTGAGGTCTGACCATGCGTATGTTTTCTAAACGTTGTCTTCCTTCCTGAGAAAGTATTTTTCGCATTATTAAATATTTTTTAGTTTCAAATTCTTTTTTTTGGGCTTCAGCTATTTGTTGTTGAACTGCTTCTTGTTGTAATCGTTCTAATTTTCTTCTTCTTAGGTTTTCTAATTCTTCATCATCGCTCAATTCAAATCCCTCAAAATAAAAATCTTCAGATTATTAACCTTTTCGTCTTAGAATTTCATATGATGTTCTTTCCAATAAACTTGTACCTTCAGAAGATGCAACTCTTCCTTCTTTTTCATTTTTTTCGATCAATTTAGCATTTTCAAGTTGCTGTAAAGCTACTCTTATAATTTTACCGCTTCCTTTTGCTGAATGTTTCAATCCCGGTCCTTTTCGACTTCTTCCTCCATAATATTTTCTAAGTTTATTAACACCTATAGGTCCAAACTTCTTTACTTTTCTAAGAAGTGAGGCACATCTAATATACCAGAAATTTTCAGAGTCTAATGGTGCTAATTCTTTGAAATACGCAGTTTTCCAAAATTCTGAACCTTCTGGAGGTGAGATTTCGGGATAGTCTTTTAATTTTTCAGCAATTTCAAGAACTAATTTCATTGGAGAGACAACATATATAGACATGCTAATCTTTAATTCTATAATTCTTTATTAAATATAATACGTTTTAAAAGTCAAAATAAATTAAAAATTTTTGTATTTTCTCCGTTCTGGGACAATGAGTTATGAAAAAGATTTTAAAAAAGCTTTACTCTCAACACCTCATTGTATTTTAGGTAAAAAGGGGATTAATAATAAATTTATCGACCACGTAAATCTCTTATTAAAGAGATATAAAATAATAAAAATTAAAGCACTTAAAACAGTAGCAACTAAATTAAATATTCATGAACTCGCTAGCGAAGTTGCTAAGTTAACAAATTCATATTTAATTGATATTAGAGGTAAAATGTTCATACTTTCTTTACATGATATTAAAAAATTTAACTAAAAATAATTCTAAGATAATCTAAATGCCTAAAAGTAATAAAAATCCGAAGTACATAGTAAAAAAGATTGCGCATTCCCGAATGCTTTTTTTATTTCAAAAAGCTCATGAAATTTTCCTAAAAGATAGAACTCTGGCAAATCGGTATGCTTATTTAGCAAGACGTTATGCTCAACGAGCTAAAATAAAAATTCCATTCGAATGGAAAAAAAGAATATGTAAAAAATGCAAAAAATTTTTGTATCCTGGAGTGAATTATAGAGTTAGAATTCATTCACATAAAGGAAAAGGATCTCATGTTTCATTAACTTGTTTTGAGTGTAATAAAACTACTAGATACTTTACTAAATTAAAAAATAACTCAAATAATAATATTTAATAAAAGAAAAAATAATTTTAGGTAATATATGCCATTAACTATCATTCTTGCGGAATGTGGAATAGAATTAATACCTAAAAAAATAAGAAATCATTCTGCTGTACGAAAAAATATGACATCTAAGCTATATTCTTCTCAATTATTAGATAATGCTATTCATCATTCTGCAATGATTAATTTACCGAATATTAATAAGAGAGGTCGCCCTGATATAACCCATTTTTGTCTATTGAACGCTTTAGGTTCATCTCTGAATAAAACTGGAAATTTAAAAATTTATATCCATACAATTCATAATAAAATTTATGAACTAAATCCAGAAATTCGAATCACGAAGAATTTTAATAGATTTAAAGGATTAATGGCTAAATTGTTAATAGATGGAAGTATTATAACAGAAACATCAAAATTAATATATCCGTTTGAAGGATCTTTAAAGGAACTTATTGATACATTTGAAAATCCTGAAATCTATTTATTTACTAGAAAGGGTAAGTTAATAAAAAATTATAGAGATTTATTTGTCGAAGACCTTTCAAAAAACTACGTAGTGATTGTAGGCGGGTTTCAGAAAAGTAGTTTCTCAACAAACATTTATGATCTTTCGGAAAACTTAATTTCCCTTTCTCAACACCCCTTGGAAGCATGGGTTGCCATCAATAGAATTATAACATATTATGAATTAACTTATGGAATCCTATAAAATCGCTAAAGTTAAAAGAAATGGTGCTTTTATTCATTATAAGCGTCGCTAGTCTAGGGGTTATGATTCCGGCCTTCCAAGCCGGTGACCCGGGAAAAAACTTCTGTTTCAGAATTTTTCGGGATTTCGATTCCCGGGCGACGCATCTTAACTATTACACTTTTAAACCTATTTAAAAGCTAAATTTTTTGATTAATTGATCGTGAAATGATGATTATTCTTTAAATATTCATATCAAATATATGATTGAATTAAATAATATTGTCTAGGATCTATATTCATATAAATAAGAGGTAACTCCTATATGAAAAATGCAATTAAAGTTTAGCTTGTAAAAATTAGAAGTAAAAATTTCTAACTTATATAGTTAATTATGGAATTTTAGTGCAATTCTTTGAGGAAAGTTAAGATTTATTAACATTATCTTTAAATAATCGCTTGAAATAATAACGAATATAAAATTAAAATTAAGAAAAAAAATGAGTCAATCAAGATTTGATGTATATGGATCCGTTCATAAAGGGCTACGGTATTTAATGACTGAACTTATGTATGAATTAGGAAGAGCTGATGTAAATAACGCATCAGAATTAACTTCACTCGGAAAAAAATTACAGTATCTCTGGGATATTCTAATAGTTCATGCTGCGGGAGAGGAGGAATTCATATTTCCTCATCTGGAAAGGGAAGATAAGACAATTTTTACAAAATTAAAACGAGCTCACGATAAATTTCATGAGCAGATAGAGTTTTTGAGAGAAGACTTTAAAAAGATCACAGGGACTAATATTGGAGATATTGATAAAGTCGATAAGATGTATAAATTCACAAAACAATATAATACGTTTCTTTCACAGTACTTTTCTCATATGCAGGATGAAGAATTGGAAGCAAATCCTATTCTTTGGAAAATTCTAAGTGATAAAGTGCTTATGGATATATTAATTAAGATGTCATCAAAGCCAACTCCAGAATTAAGGCAATATTTTTTACCGTATTTATTAAAAGCAACAAATCATTCAGAACGAGTAGGAGTATTAATGGGGATGAGGAAAGGCATGCCAGAGACTATTTTTAGCGGAATATTGAATATAGCCGAAGCGTCATTAGAAGAATTCGATTGGCAGAAATTAAAGCAAACTTTAGATTCTTTAGTTCAAGTTCATTAAGGATTAGAATCATTAGATCTTCAATATTTATTGAACGTCGATTCAAGAATATTGTTTTTAGTCATGACAATATAATAGAATGTGAAGATATCTACAAGATATAAGAATTTAAATTTTAGTATCATTAACGCTCTATATTTGTTTTTTATATCTCATATTATTCGAATAATTGTTATTGAATAAGAATAACGATGATTTCACGAATTTTTTCCCTTTTTAAAAGATTATTTTTTGATTAATATTTTAAAAAGCAAAAAGTTAAATTAACAAATTTGTATGTTCTAGGTGAAAAAACGCCTGCTATATTTTTTCTTTCCATATCAGATCACTTCTTTAGAAAAAAAAATTGGCGTTTTTTCCTCTTCTTTTGCTTATAATACAATTTTCTTTCATTAATCTTAAATTTTTTCTATTATTATTGTCCAATACTGAAATAAGATTCATTATAATGGTTAAATATATTTATAAAGAGTTTAAATCAGTCTTAAACATTTTAAAATATCCAGATTCATGGTTTTGGTCTCGCTATACCTTAAATACTTATTCTGGATGTGCTCATGCATGTATATATTGTGATGCTCGAAGTCAACGATATTATTTAGAAGACTTTGAAAATGAAGTCATTATTAAGACCAATTTTGATAAAAAATTAGATCAAAGATTTAAAAGAGCAAGAACATTATTACCCGATGTTATTGCACCAGGTGGAGTAAATGATGCTTATCAGCCTATAGAAAAGGAGATTGAACATACTAGAAAAGTCTTAGAAGTTATAGCAAAATATAAATTTCCGATAAATATCGCTACAAAGTCCGATTTAATTGTACGAGACATCGATATTCTTGAAAAAATCGCAAAAGATACTTGGTGTACAGTAGGATTTTCAATTAGCACAACCAATGAGAATCTTGCTAA
>JBHLOG010000021.1:0-38649 GCA_048940765.1 Promethearchaeota archaeon
GATCATGGTACTGGTGGTCCTAAATCAGCTATAGTATCAACAGAAGGAGAAATTCTTGAATGGGCTTTTCAAGAGGTACCATTAGATGTCTCTAAAGGGGGAGCGGTAGAACAAGATCCTGATGATTGGTGGAATGCAATCATTAAAACATCAAATAAAGTAATCGATAGTGGAAGTGTATCCGTTGATGATATTGTAGGTGTATGTAATACAAGTCAATGGAGTGGAACAGTTGCAGTTGATAAAGATGGAAACCATTTAATGAACTCAATAATTTGGATGGATACAAGAGGAGCAAAATACATTGAAAAATTCTATAAAAGTCTAATTCAAGTTTCAGGATATTCTTTATTTAAAATGTTAAAATGGATAAAACGAACTGGTGGTGGACCTAGCCAAAGTGGAAAGGATCCTATCGCACATATATTATGGATTAAGAATGAACTTCCAGAGATTTATGATAAAACGTTTAAATTCTTAGAACCCCAAGATTTTATTAATCTAAAACTTACAGGGAAATATACCACTTCATCTGCTACAATTCATCTTCATTGGGTAACAGATATCCGAGATATTAATAAAGTGAAATATTCTAAAAAATTAATTAGAAGCTTAAAAATCAGTCCAGATAAATTACCGGAAATTAAATCATCAATAGATATCCTTGGAACACTAAAAAACACTGTAGCTGATGAATTAGGATTGAATAGAGGGATTAAAGTTGTTGTAGGTGCCTATGATGTAGCATCAGCTACTATTGGATCTGGTGCTGTTAATAACTATGAAGCACATATTTATATTGGTACCTCTGATTGGTTAACTTGTCATGTTCCATATAAAAAGACAGACATTTTCCATAATATGGCCAGTATACCATCTGCAATTCCGGGAAGATATATTATTGGTAATGAACAAGAGATTGCTGGGGGTGCACTAACATTTCTTAGAGATAAAATTTTATATCATAAAGATGAATTATTAAGAGAAGAGGCTGTCCCAGATGTATACAAAATTTTTGATAGAATAGTAGAAACAGTTCCAGCGGGTTCAAACAATCTTATATTTACTCCTTGGTTAATTGGTGAGAGAACTCCAATCGAAGATCATACAATTCGAGGAGGTCTTTATAACCTTTCGTTAGAGATGTCTCGTGAACATATAATCCGAGCAATTTTTGAAGGTGTAGCATACAATTTACGATGGCTATTTATGTATATTGAGAAATTTATTCAAAAATGGAAAATGAAAGAAAATCCGAGCCTTACAAAAAGGGATATTGTGATTCCTGAGCTTAATATCATTGGAGGTGGTGCTCAGAGTAATGTATGGTGTCAGATTTTCGCTGACGTTCTTAACAGAAATATAAAACAAATAGCAAATCCAATTCAAGCAAATGCTCGTGGTGCCGCTTTTATTGCTTCAGTAGGCTTGGGATACCTTAATTGGGATGAAATCCATAGATGTTGTGAGATATCGAACATTTTTACGCCCACTCCTGAAAATCGGAAGATATATGATAAGCTTTTTGAAGAGTATCTGAATATATATAAGATTATGAGAAAAACTTATAAAAGATTAAATGGATAATGATTAAGAAAATTCAATAAAAATAATTTTTTCTATAAATCTAAATGATATTTTCTTTACTTCTTTAATTAATTTCTTTTAATCCCGGATTTTTTTAGCTAATTCCGAAGAGAATCTTCGATGAATAAACTCTTTAATAGCATTAACACGATCCTTAGTAATAGTAGATGTAAGAGAAGTTTCAGCTAATTTCTTAGTTAAATCTTTTTTAGAAATCTTCTTGACAGTCTTGAGGATTGATAATGTTTGATCAACATCCTCTATAAATTTCATAATGTAATAATTTAGATTTTTTATTTGATTATTTTGTCTCTTAGAGTTTAGAACAGTATCAATAATTGACTTTTCTAATTCCAAACCAGTATTCCAAGGCATTTGTACTATATGTCTCTTGGGATTCATTAAAAAGGCACTTTTTCTTTGGTTCTTGACTAAAGTATAGAAATATGAAACTGTAGGAAAAACATAACTACTATAGCGAATAAGTTTCAAACTTCTTTTATTTTTATATACTTCAGGCATGATTTCATCAAGAACCTTGTTTATATAATCCAAATTAACTTTATCTTTTTCTTCTACAATGAGGTATAATGGATAATTAAATAATTTTGCATGAATTAGCCCAGAAACGCATCTAAATCCAAGAATATCAATAAATCTCTGTATCTTTGTTTGATCTAAGTCTTCTTCATAACTTTCTTCTATAGGTTTTTTTTCAGCTGTAGTCGATATTGATAAATCTACCTTTTCATATCCAAGAATTCTTCCCTCTACATCTAAAAACACAACAAATACATGATCTTGACATACAGCACCTTGAGGGACTTGTACTTTTATATGACCATATTTTTTTTGAGAAAATAAGGTTTCTGGAATACGTACAGCCTTTTCTTCACCACATTGAGGACAAGCTACCTCTATTGATTTATATAGTACTTGCACAATTAACCCCATTAAAATTAGTAAATACGAAAAAATGTATGCAAATCATAAAAATATACAAATATAAATTTAACTTAATTATCAATTTTTTTTCTTTTTAGGAGAAAATCCTTATCATAAATTATTTTAGAAAGAGTGAAATATCATAATGCTCATATTATGAAGGAAATATATAGTTATCTTCAGCCTTTCCAATTTAAAATGATTGTAGGTTAATTTTTAAAAATTAATTTTAATGTCCAAAAAGTAAATATTTATAAAAATATTAAAGATAAAAATTTCTTTATTTGAAAGACTCTTATGGATTATCTATTTTCTTCTTTCTCGTGATGGAGCATACAATTAAATAAAGACTTTAAAAAAATAAGAAAGTAAAAAACTTTTATTTATCCTTTAATTGATTTTCCTTGTTCAAGTTTCTCTAAATCTTTTTCTTGAAGTTCACGACGTTGAACTTTCCCAGTCATACTAACTGGCATTTTTCGAACGAATTCAATATATGATGGACTTTTCCACTTTGCCATATTTTCTCTTGCCCATTCCTTCAGCTGTTCACTGGTTATATCACGATCAGCTTTAAATCCTTTTTTAAGCGTAACCCAAGCTTTTACAGCCTCTCCTGTCATTTCATCAGGAATTCCTGCAACAGCAACCTCATCAACCATTTCATGATGACCGAGTAGTTCTTCTACTTCTTTAGGGAATACAGAATGACCGGAGACCTTTATGAGAGATTTTTTACGATCTCTTATCTCAACCCATCCGTGTTCATCCATAAAACCGATGTCTCCAGTAAGTAGCCAGCGCTTACCACCCCAATACTTAATATTATCTTCTTGTTCTTTTTGTTCTCCCAAATATCCTAACATTATATGCGGTCCAGCACAACAAATTTCTCCTGTATTTTCAATTCCAAAACCTCCTCTTTCTTTTGTTCCATCACATATAGGACCTGCCTCAAAATTATCAGAAGGAAATATAGCCCAATCTGCCCCAGGAATGGGTAGACCTAATTTTCCAGTTTTAATAGGACCCCAATAAGGAGCTACACTTTGAATAGGTGAGGTTTCTGTTAATCCATATCCGACGCGAATGGGACAGAAAATTGCTTCAAAAGGTTCTCTAACATAATCATGGAGTGGCCCTGCTCCTGAAGTTGCATAGGTTAATTTCTTCCAAAAATCATATTTCTTTTTAAATTCTTCCACGCCCATACTATGCACAAAATCAGTTAATCTCTTAAATAACATTTCCACACCAAGATATAATATTCCTTGAGGGGCATCTATTTTATTTATTGTTTCGCAAAGAATCTCATCCGAAGGAGGTTTTGGAAAGAGAAGCATTTGCATACCTAAACTAAGTGCACCCATCATTACACATGTCATTCCAAAACTATGAAAAAAGGGAATGCTTCCAATAGTAATCATTCCTGATTTTAGATTAACCCATGGTTTAACCATTTCTAAATCAGCGACTAAATTCGCATGACTAAGCATTGCTACTTTGGGTAATCCTGTAGTCCCTCCCGTCATTAAATAAACAGCAGGTTCCGTCCAAGGATCAATTTCAACTTCAATTTCTTCAGGTGCTGTTTCATCAATAATAGTTTTCATCCAAAAGACTTTATAATGCTCTGTTTCATCAGGGATCTTATCTTTTGCATTTGGAATTGATAGTTGTTCCAATGTCTGTTCATCACATGTAAAAAAATCAACGAAATTTGTTGGGATCACATATTTTACACTTGTTTGTGGGAGTATATCCTTAGGACCGGTGATGTATAACATATCCATCATTACAAAGACGGTCGCGTTAGTCATTTTTAAGGAATGTAATAGTTCCATAGGTCTATATGTAGGGTTAATACCTTGTACTATTGCACCTATATATTGACACCCCATATATGCTACTACAAAATTAGTTGAATTTGGTAAATCAATAGCGACCACATCACCTTTTCTTATTCCTAACTGGTTATAGAGAAATGTTCCAAAACGTTTAGCATAATCGAATAATTTTCTTAATTTCACACGTTCCATATACGAACCATATACAAATAGACAAAGATCATAATCTAAAGTTCTGTAAAGATTCGCAGCTCTTAGGAAATTTTTCCATGTTGGTAATATTTCAATCTCTTCAATGTCTTTAGCTTGCTTTGGGACCCCTTCAGGCCAATAACCACCAGTAAACCAAACTTTATTCTCATCCACCAGAAACTCTGGATCACTCAAACTCTTCATTTTTATTTCACGATTTTTTAACAAATTTAATATTAATTTTGATTAAAATTTAGAATTATTTTCTATTATTATATTATGATTGATTCACAATTATATAATAATTTAACTTGATTTACTATTAGTCTAAATTGAAAAAATTATACTTTTGAAGAGGAATGGGTTTTAAAGATAAATTAAAAGAAGATTTAAAAGGAAAGCTAAATGAACAAGAGCTTTTAATGCTTCCAAGAGGTTTTCAGACATTAGGAAATGTTGTTGTTTTAAAATTAAATCCTCTCTTATTTGAGAAAAGAAATCTAATTGCGCAATCGTGTTTAAAATTATTGTCGAGTATTAGATCTGTTTATATTAATTTAGGAAGGATTATCGGTAATTTAAGAGAACCCGAAAAAATTGATCTAATTGCAGGAGAAGATAATCCTATAGTTGAACATAAAGAACATGATATTATTTACAAATTCGATATAACAAAAATTATGTTTAGTAAAGGAAATGTCAACGAAAGAAAATATCTCACTACGTTAGTAAAGGAAGGAGAAATAATTGTAGACATGTTTGCTGGAATAGGATATTTCTCATTACCTATTGCGAAGCATTCTTTAGTAGAGAAAATATATAGTATCGAACTTAATCCAGAATCGTATAAATTTTTGGTGGAGAACATAAAAATTAATCATTTAGAAGAAAAAATTATTCCAATAAAGGGTAATTGTAAAGAAGAAGTTGTAAAACTTAGTGAATCTGGTGTTAGAGCGGATAGAATAATCATGGGAATTTTTCCAGCTCCAAACGAGTATATTAAAGAGGCATTAACATTAATTAAAGATGAAGGAACTATTGTTCATTATGAAGGAGTAAGTGAAAAAGATAATTATAAAGCCCTATTTGAAGAATTTAACGAAATCGCTTGTAATGAAAGCTTTAAATGTGATTTAAAATCGCATAGATTTGTAAAAAGTTATGGACCAAATTTATATCATGTGGTTTTAGATATTTTTGTTTTAAAAATGTAGTTAATTTTATTTATAGAATAGAAGAAATATATCTTAGAAGGTAATAAGAATAGTGAAACTATTTTTATTTAAATGCATAATTAATGAGAATGAGTAAAATTGACAAGTAAGGCGGTTATTGGTTTAGATTATAGCCATAATAATATTTTAACTATAGAATCATCTAGTTTTGGCGAATTTACACAATTCTTATTTTCATCAGGATATAAATTGGGTAAAATTGAGGCTGGTTTTTACTCTTTAGATAACTTAAAAAAGTATAATATAATAATACTTTCCACACCTAAAAATATAAATTTGAATCCAAAAGAGATAGAAATTCTTGAAAGTTATGTAAAAAATGGTGGTAGTCTTTTAATAATAAGTTCTAGTGGAGGAGATTACTCTAATAATACTAATTTAAATGAACTAACACGTAAATTTGGATTTGAATTTGAATTAGATGAAATCTTTGATTCTGTGAATTATGTGAATCTTCAGAAAAGGCCAATTTTAACCAAATTCAAACCTCATGTAATAACCGAACAAATAAAAAAAATTGTTTTTTCAAGTTCTTGTTCGATTAAAATCTTGGATTTTATCGAAGATGAGAAAAATGTAAAAATAGATTGGATAGTAAAATCAGGCTTAAACAGCTGGCATAAGTATTATAATGGAGAGCAATGGATTGAAGAAGATAGTCCTAAAATCCCCTTAATGGTTGTTGTTGATTATTATAAAGGAAGAGTTATAGGATTTGGTAATCTTAGTATATTTTCATCTCTTGCCCGTGAATATGGATTTTCCGCTCTAGATAATGATATATTAATAGCCAATATTTTGAGTTTTTTAATAGGAAGTCTAGATTCAGAGGGAAAAGCAATAACGGTTGAATTGAACCTGGATTTATATCATTGGGCAGAGGGAATTGTTAATAAAGAGAAATGGGAAAATATTTCTGATTTTATTAATGTAGGTTTAAAGTATTTCAAAGATAATTACAACGAAATTATTAAAGAAATCAAAAAATTAAAATCAGAGAGATTAGAGAAGAGAAAAGAATATGAAAAAGCAAAAAAAGAAGAAATAAAAAAAGAAGTAAATGATGATAAGATACTTGAAAAACTTCCTGTGGTCGAACCAAAGAAAGAGGATCTTGTAGATATTATGAGTGCTTTAGAAGAAATTACAGGAGAGAAGTATGAATTCTCTATAGAGTTAGATGAGGAAAAATCAGAAGAGCCTGATGATAAACCATTATTAGATTATAATGATGATGAAATACTTGAATTTGAAGAGAAATTTCCTAAAAAAGCAATTTGGCAGGGAAAAGAAACAAAAGCGTTTAAAAGATGGTTGAAAGAAAAAAATAAGGAATAATTTTATCATCTCTTCCTTTTATTTTCCCAAAAAAGATATTGAATCTTGAATATTATTCCTTAACGATAACTTCATTTTAATCATGGAAAGATTTTTATTTGTTTTAGGCTCCAATTGGCAATTATCTTTAGCAGAATTAGACAATTATTTAAAATATTCTCAGAATAAGGGAAAGATAATAGATTATTCTGCTAATGTAGCAATAGTAGAATTTGAAAAATTGTATCTGAATAAATATTATATTAATAAGCTTATGGAGATTCAATTTATTTTAGGTGGATGTCAAAAGATTGCTAAAATTCATGATTTTATTGATATTAATACCATTCAAGATGCATTTCCAGCTGAAATTCACCAATTTAAATATGTGGAGAGAACGAGAAAAAAGGTAATAATTATTTTAAACAATATGCTTGTTGGAGAAGGAAAAATATTTCCAAAGATTTATGAGAGTATGTTTTATGCTGTCTCTATATATCCCAACCTTTATGATGATAAATATTATACTGAAATTTTAGTTAAACATTTTTTACCATTTTTGAATAAGGAAATCATGGAAATCCTTAAACAGAAAGGAGCAGAAAAAGTATTATATTATCAATATCCTGAAGAAAATATAAAATCAGGATATTTAAATCCTATTTTTCCTCATCATATAATTAAATATGACCTATTGAAAGAAAATAGAGCAGAAATTATCTTTGGTTTTACGGAGGAAGGAGTATATATTGCGAGAACATACACTACAGATGATCCAAATTTTAAGAAACAAATTGACGAAGAAAGACCTTTTAAAGAATTTAAAAGTGCTATTTCTCCAAAACTGACGCAAATTATGTTGAATTTTTTGAACTTATTTGAGAATAGAGAAAATAAAAAAATCATTGATCCATTTGTTGGAAATGGTACTATTATATTATTTGCCCTACTACAAGATTTTCAAATTTATGCAACTGACATTGATGAAAAAAAAGTAGGGAATACAATACGTAATGTAAATTGGTTACAGAATTTATTAGAAGAAGAAATGCCTCCACTTATAAATAAAAGAATAATTAAACATGATGCTAGAAATTTATCTCATATCTTTGAAGATTATTTTTTTGATGGAATATGCACTGAACCTGAATTAGGTCCGTTTTACACTGAAAAACCTTATTACATTCAGGCTAAAGAATTAATAGATAAAAAGTTAGAGCCTTTATATGATAAATTCTTCAGAGAGGCTTACAAAATTTTAAAACCAAATTGTAGAATATCATTTATATCACCTATTATTAGTACAGTAGATGGAAATGATATTCAAGTAAATATTGAGAAAATAGCTTTAAAAAATAAGTTTAAAATCATTCCATTTTTGGATCTCAATAGAATTATTAACAAATCTAATCAAAAACTAAGATTTCGTAAGCAAAACGTAAAAACAATGATTGATGCGAAAAAGGAACAGATTATAAAGAGAAAATTATATATCTTAGAAAAAAAATGAAAAATGATGAGATATAAAGAGATATTAGATAAAATTGAGAGTCAGTTGGAAGGAAAAGCTCATTTAGATGAATTAGCAAGAGAAAAGCAAGATCCTTTTAAAATTCTAATATCTACAATATTGTCAGCAAGAACTAGAGATGCAAATACAAGAATTGCCACAGAAAAATTATTTTCTAAATATACTACGCCAAAATCCATTGCTGGAGCTGATGTTGAAGAAATTGAACAACTCATTAAGTCTTCAGGATTCTATAAAGTTAAAGCTGCACGCATCAAGGAAGTATCACAACAATTAATTGAAAAACATAATAGTAAAGTTCCTAATAATTATGAGGACTTGGTAAATCTACCAGGTGTTGGAAGTAAAACGGCAAATTGTGTATTGGTTTATGCTTTTAAAGTCCCAGCAATACCCGTAGATACACATGTGCATAGAATATTGAACAGATTGAGATGGGTAAAAACTAAAAATCCTCTACAAACAGAAAAAGCTTTAAAGGAAAAACTCCCGAAAGAATTTTGGTTACAATTGAATAGATTATTTGTAACGTTTGGACAACAAATTTGTTTGCCGATTCGCCCAAAGTGTGATATTTGTATAATTACTGAGACTTGTCCTAAAGATTTTTCTATGGAATTAACAATTAAAAATAAGAAAAAAAAGTAAAAAGGATCTATTTTTTTAATAAAATCCCATTAAAATATAATTTTTTAAAAATATTTCAATAACTGATTCTATGTTCTCTTTTGCGCACATAGAAGATATAACCGAAAAAAACACCTCCTAATAAACCAAATATATGAGCCCAATAATTAATACCTGGCATAAATGAAGTAATTATAAAAAAAGCTAAATAAAACAGCGAAAAAAGTAAGAGAGGGGGATAATCAGTGACTATAATTAAAAAAGCTACCCCGATTAAGCCAAAAATAGCTCCAGAAGCACCTAAGCTAACTGTATCTAAGGGAAGAAATAATAATGTAAATAGATTACCAATTAAGCCTGATAAGAAATAGATTAGTAAAAATTGTATTTTAGAAATAACATAATTATTTTCTACTGTAGCTCCAAATAGTAAAAGTGCAATCATATTTGAAAATATATGAATTGGATCAAAATGAATAAAAAGAGGTGTAATAAGCCTCCAAATTTCATATTGATTTATGATATTTCTATTAATTTGCACGAATAAAAAGAAAATATCCTCAGGTAAAATAAAAGCAAATAAGAAGAAACTCATTATATTAATAAAGATTAAAGTTAATGTAACTTTAGCATCTTTTAAATTTTCAATATCTAAAACCATCATATGAGAAGATCCTTATTGAAATAATTAATAATTATTATAATAAAGTATAATAAGACGTTTTTATATTATTTTTTTAACAAATAAAGTTGATATAGTTTGGACAAAAACGAAACATTTCAAGAAAAGTTAAAGTCAAAAAAAAAGAGATTAATAGATGCTTTAATTTTGAATGAAATCTTAAAGGATGAACGATTAATAGAAGCTTTTATGGATGTTCCCTTAGAGAAGTTTATTCCAGAGAAACTTATCAATTATGTTAAATTATATGAAGACGTCCCTAATTTATTCTATTATGATAAGCAGAATCCTCATAATTATAGAACTATTTCTGCTCCTCATATGATAACTATAATGCTTCAAGGTCTTACCTTGAATGAGAATGACGATTTACTAATTTTAGGAGCAAAAAGTGGTTATATTGCCGCTTTAGCACATAAATTAGCACCTAAGGGGGAAATAGTAATAATTGAAGCAAATTCAGATATTGCCAAAATAACTTCGGATAATTTAAAGAAATTAAAATTAGATGAAAATATTTCTATAATTGTTAAAAATCCTCTTGATGGGATGCCAGAATTAAGTCCTTGGCAAAAAATTTTAGTAACTGGTGCAATTGAAGAATCAAAAATTCATCCCTTATTACATCAACTTGATGAAAATGGAGGAGTTCTATTTGCTCCCATTGGGCAAGAATATATACAAATGTATACTCAGATCTTAAGACAAGATAATGAATTCTTTGGAAAGAAACAATTACAGGTAAAATTTTCTCCTCTAATTACACAAATAGAACTGAATGAACTAGAATTAATTACTGATATCGACGAGTTAGGGAGTATAGAGGTGTCGAGCCAAACTGAAAAACCATTGAATAACTTTTTAAGAAAAATAAATATAAAATATACCTCAAATATACTCGACGATGTAAGTTCAGAATCACATTTCGAATTAGATTCAATTGATAAGAAACAACAAGAATTAGTATTAGCATATTTAATGAGCATTGAACTGCTCTTTAAAAATCTGAAAAAAGAGGAAAATATTAATAAGTGTTTTTCTATCGTAGAAAGTATTGAAACCAAACTCGATGATTTAAAAAAGTATAAGAAATTATTCCAAATTAAGATAAAAAGAATGCAAAATATATTAAATCAAATAAGATCGTATAATATTATAAGGAAAGAATTAGAGAAAAAGGATGTATCAGATTCAGAGATTATTGATAAAAAAATTGAAATAATTAATAAACAAATTGAACAGGTAAATATTTTTTTAGATATTCTTAAAGAGGATATAATCCGAGTTAAAAGTCTATATTAAATAATCTCGATTTTACTTTTGATTTAATCTTGTTTTTAGTGATTTAGAAACTCTAATACGGCTTTCATGAACTCAGGTAAGTCACTGGGCATACGTGATGTAATCAAATTTTTGTCTACTATAACTGGAGAATCCTGAAAAATAGCGCCAGCATTTATCATATCATCTTTTATCGCAAAATAACTTGTTGCTTTTCGATTATTTATGATTTTAGCAGAAATCAAGACCCATCCAGCATGACAAATAGCTCCAACTAATTTTCCATTTTTATTAATATTAGCTACGAAATTCAAAATATCCTTTTCTCTTCTTAGATAATCTGGATTCTTTGTGCCCCCAGGAATAATCACACCATCATAATCATTTGGGTTTACGTCTTTTATCAATTTATCAGGTTTAATAGGGTATCCGTGTTTTCCTATTATCTCTCTCCTATGTAAACTAATTAATTCAGTTTCGTATCCTGCTTCATTTAATCTAAGGCGAGGATAATGAAGTTCTAAATCTTCATATCCATCAGTAGCAAGAATAGCTATTTTTTTTGCCATTTTCAAATACCTCCTTAACTTATTTTAATAATATTTAATATTTTTGAATTTATTTACAAATTCAATTTTATATTAGAAAGTATTCCCTTTTTATTTTATAGGTTATAGAATATTTATTAATTTAATTAATAGTTCTAAGTCATATTTAGAAAGCCCACATACGCGATTATAATAGTTATAATTATTAAAAGAAAATTTAATGGAGATGGTATAATCCGATTTGGAGTATTTTCTTTATATTCTTCATATTTTTTACCATATTTCGGAATTAAGATTAATTTTTCTTCAATTTTGGCATTAATTTCTAAAATGATAAAAAAAAAAGCACTATATATCAATGAGATTAATGAATCTGAGATAATAGCTGCTCCTAAGAAAATAATTCCCCAAGCTGAATATATAGGATGTCTTATTAATCTAAAAATTCCATGAGTAATTAATTTAGAGTGGTTTGTGTCAATAGATTTAATCCGATATATTTGCCTTGCTCTTTTAGCAAAATTTATACCAACAATTATGAAAAAGATTCCTAGTAAAACAAAATAGATCCAATAATCTTGAAAAAAACTATAATTGTTAGGAAAAAATATTCGTAAAAGACTTGAACTAATAATAGGTATTGGTACTATTGATAATGTCCATATTAGAGGGAATATTTTATAGAAGACTTTAACTACTTTTCTTTTTTTATTTTTTACTTTGAGAAATAAAAGCCAATATACAATAAGATTGAGGATGAAAATTATGAATAAAATAATAGTTATTACTAACATCCTATTAATTGAAAGGGAATTAAACCTATTATAATGAATCTTTAGTAGATTTTATAATTTCTGGTCTTTGGCTATCAATATTTTCCATATTTATTTACAGATTTCATGAAAACTTTTATATTTTTAAGTGGTATCTCCTTAAAAATAACTGTACTTGGCCCGATAATAAAGTGCTTATTTTGCTTTAAAATATTCATAAGTTCTTTTACATGGTTTTCAACTTGCTCTTCATTTCCGTAAGGAAGGATATAACTAACATCTCCGAATCCAACAATCACAAAATCGGGAAAGTTATCATTAATAAATTTAGGATCAGCCCCTCCCTCCCACCCTTGCAAACCTTGAAAGCCTGCCTCTTGAAAAGAAGAAATTAGTTCTGTTGGATCACCATCAGTATGAATTTGAGGAATCATATTAGAATCTAGTATGATTGAATTAATTTCCTTGTAATAAGGCAAAAAGTCTTGGTTCCAACGATCTTTTGATATCATAGATCTCCCCTTAAAAGCAACATCATCTAATAATGTGATAATTTTTCCTCTTTCTCCTGTTGCATCTATTAAACCTTCAATATTCAACTTAGTTAATTCAGCATAAAATTCTATTAATTTTTTATAAAGTTGAGTTCTTTTCTGAAAATTTCGGCTGAAATTAGCCATTCCCATCCCTTTCCAGACCCGATCAAATATACCATCTACGGTTAATACCGGAAAAATAAATGGAGCTAACTCTTCATAGTGCTTTATAAACTTTTTAACATTTTTGCTGTTATCAACTTGTTTTAAATTTGCCCACAGTTCATTTAAAATTTCAATGGAATCTATATAACCACCTTCATAATAACTTGATTTATGTCTTATAGATTGCCCATTTTCTTTAATTGAAACCAATTTTCTATTATCCTTACGAATTTTGATATGCTTAATTTTAAAACTTGATGGGAATGGTGCAAAGATTGAGTCAAATCCTAAGATAAAAGGTATATCAAAATATGTATTATTGAATAATAAATCATTATAATTAAGTAAAATTTCATCTTTATATTTTAAAATAAATTCATCTCTTATATATTGGACATGAGTTGGAACTTGTTCCAAATTTTTTCTCATATTATCATCAAAGACTGCTAGATATCGATCTCGGGCATTCATTTTTCTGTAAAATAATTATAATTTAATCTCTTTTTGTTAAATTCAATAATTATTTCGAATTAAGATACATTTAAAATTTAAGTCTTAATTTAAAAATATAATATTAAGAATATGGTAGTTATAATGGAAGAGGAAGAAGAACATAAGTTAAGTATAGAAGAAAAGGAGTTATTCTACGAAGTATTATTTAGAAGGATAATGGAGATAATGAAAAAACCAGAAATAGAACATGATCCATTTGGAGAAATGATAAATAGACTTTCAGTTTTATCCGGAATCTTTAGTTTTAGAGCTATGATTTCTCTTATTCCTGAGCTAATTGCAGCCGCTGTTAAGTATGGAATGATGATTGAGCAAGCATATGAAGAAGAACAGTTAAATTTAGAAGAAGATGTACAAGGTTTTGATAAAGAGGGCGGAATAAGAAAGCGTATTTCTAAAATTCAAGAGGATGTCGATAAATTAAACATTTATTTATAAAACTAAAATTCTCTCAATTAATTTTTTTTGATTTTTTAATCATGGACCAGTTTTAATAAAAAGAAAAAAAATAAATGATTTTTAAATAAAGTTATAAAAATTACTCATATTTGCTTTTAAAATCCTTTAATTTATTCATTACTTGATCATATAAGGAGCCAACAATGATCTTTTCTCCAAGATCTTTTAATTCTTTTGCGTATGCAAGAATTTGGTGAAGAACTGGTCCAGGTGGAAATTGATCTCTTTTGTTTTCTATAAGGTTTCCTAAAACCTCACTCTTTGGAGCTCTATCAACAACTTTATATAAATCAATAAATAATTCATGTAATTTTCCTGCTTGAGAACTAGTAACATGAGCTTTTGGGGTCTCTATACTAGCAGAAGCATCTCCAGACATACCTGTAGTTTCAGAACTTCCACGACCCAGAACCACAACTTGAGGTTCAGATCTAGGATAATTGCCAGTACCAGAACAATTATAATTAATATTTAACGAATAGCCTCCTTTTATTTCGGGTATTTTTATCTGTAATTCAGATTCAGCACCTATTGGTACAACTTCATGAGTTGCCCTTGGAGGTGGTGTAAATTCAGTTAAACTAAAACCAGAAGGTATGAGATCTTTGATAATTAAATTTTCTAACTCCACATCTCCTTTATTTTGAACTCTGACAAAAATGCTGAATTCACCTTCATTCAATCCTGGTTTAATACTTTTAAGTGTTTTAAGTTTACGTTTTACATATCTAACCTTTAATTCAGGTTCTGCATCTGGAACTCTTAGAAGAGATTTACCTTCTACAGGACTGTTGAGTTCAATTTTCAATGGTGCTATATATCGAGTTTCTGAAGGCGGACGTGCATTTCTCGTCAATAATGGGTATGAAACGATTAGCTTTTTATTAGGACGAAATTTATTTGAGAGATTAAATAATTCGACATATACTTTATGCATTTTAGAGAAATCTTGATCATTTGGGTCTATTAGAATTTTTTGAATAAATTCATTTCTGGAACTTATATCAAATTCTTCTAAATTTATTTTAATTTCTTTGACTAATGGGGGTATAAAATCAGCTGGAATTTCATCTAATAAAAAGCATTTCTCAATATTTGAAGAGCCGTTATTTATAATATGATTTGTAATTGATATCTTTGTATTAGCATAGGCATCTACTTCAGGAGGATCTATTAACTTTTCAATAGAAGCACTTAAAACGGGATATATACTAGATTCTTTTGTTATTTCACCAATAACTCTTGGAATTATAACATATAATGGAGTAAATCCAATTTCAGAACTTAATTGTGGAACATCTTTTGCTTCCACCTGAAAACTAAAATACCATGAGTCCTCTGGATTTAAGACTCTATCTGGTGTCTGCGAAACTACTGTTTCAATACCAGTTGTAATCTTTTGTGAGACTTTTACATCTTCAAGCTTTACTTGAAATTCAGACTCATTAATAAATTCAATATTACAGTCCCACTTTCCTGGCTGAGATCCTTCATCTCGATCGATCCCACTCATTGAGTCTGTGTCACCACGAACTTCTGGATTTATCATAGTTAATTTATAATTATTAATCATATAAGTTGCATTTAAAATACCAAGTACCTGTTCATTTTTTTCTTTTATGTTAACTGTAAAAAAGACTTCTAATTCAGCTTTATTGGTTCCATTTAATGATGTAATCTCCCAAGATAAAATTTTCCTCCCTTGCTCTTCTTTTAAATTAGCTTCACCTAAGCTAGGTTTAGGGAGCTCTATTTCTTGAATAAATTGAGATATTTCCCTGTTAACTTTAATATCTAAAATAGGTAAATCTAAAGGATTATTTAAAACAATCTTTAGACTACACTTATTATCAGTTTGAAAATGAAATGTATTATTTACTATACCAGGAAGTGAAACATCCGTATCAAATATTTCTTCGATAATTAAACTTGGCCCTTTTAAATCTTTAATTTCATATTCTTGTACAAATTCTTGAGTGGGATCCAGCGAACCAACACTTAATTCTTTCGTCCCAATAGAAGTATTTACAGTTTCTTTAAGATTGCAAATTAAATTCCATAATCTACTTCTTTGTGAGGGATTTTTTACAGCAAGCCTTCCATTTCCAGCAATGTTCTTTAAATTCGATGATCCATCTAGAATTATTTTTTCATAATCTGTAATATCAATAACTATATTTTGCGACATTGTTATCAGTTTTTTTTATTTCTTAATGAATTTAGTTTATATAAAATTTGTTATTGACAAATTTTTTCGAAATAATAAAAAAATAGTAAAGTGGATATTTAAATATCTTTTTAGATAAAAAGATATTTTAAATATAATTCTAAAATCATAATCAATCTTGACCACTAAAATTTATAATTAGCACAAAATAAAGTAAATGTGGTTAACATAATATTTTGGAAAATTGTTGAAAATTATAATACTTTAATGAGTTCTGCAATCGAAGGTCCCAATTGTACAACTGTCTGTAAGGGGGACTGTTGTTCAATTACTATAGATATCCCCAAAATTTTAGCAAAGGAATATATAAAACGAGGATACGCAACTAAGGATGATTTTATAAGAAGTAATGTTTTCAGTTTTAAATTAAGATTCGATGAACATAAAGGAAAATGCTTCTTATTCGATAAATCTATTAATGGATGTATAGTTCATAATTCAGGTATCAAACCTCCACAATGTTGGATTTATCCTACTAATTTTTCAAATCCAGAAAATAGAGATATAAGTTGTAAAAAAGCAAACGGTTGGAAAATAATAGATACCCAAAAAGCTAAAGAGGCAGAAAAATTATTAAAATATTATGTATTTTTATGCGAAATTGAAGCTAAAAAAGAAATTAAAAAGATTAAACACCGATTATCCATAAGTATATTTGAAAATTCTTTGAAAACGATACTACTAAGTACTATTCCTCATCAATTGGCTGGCTTTAAAGATACATGGGATAGAATAACAATTTTATTAGCACAAGGTGTATCCCTACAAGTAAAAAAATTTTGTAAAAAGTATAATAAAAAATGCGATTACATTAAGAATCAAAACTTTTTAGATTGTCAATCTATTTGTGAAAAAGTATCAATTGGATTACTAGAATTTCTAGAACAAAAGTTATATAAATATGTACAAAAAAATCCTGATAGTGAAGGAGAATATCCTTTATTTAAATTAACTGAATTAAATAATGGTTGATTTATATGTTTTCAATCAAAATCAGAAATCAATTTTGTCATATTAACATTTATTGATTTTAATAAAGAAGTATTAATGCATATTTTCTACGTAATATATCAGCTTAAATAATATTTGGATCATTATTCAAATAATATTCAAATAATATCACCTCTTTGTAGTCCATGTCATTAGGAAATAGAAGTCTAATTGAATTAACAAGAAATGTTTTTTCTGAAAAATATGAATTTATTGATGGTCCATTACAATATAAAGGAAAATCGGGGAAATTTTGGACTTTTGATGCTATTGTAAAAAACAAAAGTAATGCATTTGGGATATTTATTCGTGATTGGAAAAGAGAAATTTCAATCACACAATTAAGGCAACTTCATAAAGCGTGCCTTGATACAAAATTAGTAGGGGGAATCATGATTTGTAATGTAATTACAGACTTTTCTCGTGAATATAGCTCGCAATTTGGAATTCAACTGCTCTCAAAAGGTCATCTTATATCAACGTTACGAAGAAGGAGATTCCAAGACGATTTTTAAAGCAATTCTGTGTTTTTTGCTTTTTTAATAAAAAGCATTTGTTTTAGCCCAATTTTTTGTATTTAAATTTATGATTTATTTATATTAAAAAATCTGTATTTTTAGAATTCTGAAAATATTTTCAATAAGGTAAATTCATAATGTTAAAAATTTATAAGTGAATAAGATAGAATATTATATTATAAGACAAAGAAGAAATTCAAGCGTTTTAATTTTGATATTTGTTTATCAATTTAAGGAAGAATTAGAAGATTTTGAAGAAATCGAAGTTAAGGAAAATAAACCTTTATTTGAATTCTTAGATTCAGAAAAAATACTCCTTTTTGTAAATCAGCATGATCATAAAGTTTGGATATGGGAGGGAGCAAATACAAATCCAAGAATGAAGTTTATAGCAGTACAAGCAGCTCCACATGTAAGAGATAAACACGATATAACTTTTACAATTACGTCTGTTGACGAAAATAATGAGACTGCTGCTTTTAAAATACTGGTAGGACTCATTTAATCTAATTCGTAAAAATATATTAGAAAATTAAATAATAGATTCAATGTAAATCTTAAAATTTATTAAATAATCTCTCTTAGATTATTTTTTAATTTTAAATTTCAATATCTGATTAATTTAATGAGGAAAATATTATGATAATATTTGAAGATTCAATATTTTTAATAAAGAGAAATATAATAAAAATAAAGAAACAAACTTTTCAGATTTTTTGATTTGGAATAAACGATCTTTGAAAAATTAAAAGTGAATTAAAAATATAATAAAATTTTGAGCGATAAGAAAGATAAAAAAGAAGAAGAATACATATTCGAGTTTTATGACAACGACTATGCTGAATCTATGGAGGATCAATCATCAATTCCAAAAGAAAAATATAAGGACATAAATTTTGCTGAAGATTTAAACAAGGAACAACTAAAAATCGTTAATAATATTAATGGTCCAATCTTGGTAATTGCGGGAGCTGGAAGTGGAAAAACAAGAACTATTGTTTATTCAGTCGCTAAATTATTACTTTCAAGGATAAGGCCTAGTGAGATTATGTTAGTTACTTTTACGAATAAGGCAGCAAACGAAATGATTAAACGAGTAGAAAGTCTTCTTGGTAAACGTCCAAAAGGAATATGGGCTGGAACATTTCATTCTATAGCTAATCGTTTTATACGCCGGTATGCTAAAATGTTAGGCTTAAAAACTAATTATACTATCATGGATGAAACGGATGCCAAAACATTAATGAAACTTGCAATTGAAAAAGCAAATGTAAAAGAAATTGAAGTTCGTTTTCCAAGTTCTAGAATGGCAAAAGATATTTTATCTTATTCCATCAATTGTAATAAATCAATTCGAGATGTAATATTATGGAAGTACAACCAATTTGATAGTGAAATTGTTATTAAAAAATTAGAAGAAGTATTTAAGATTTATAAAAAAAAGAAGGCTCAAGATAATTTAGTAGATTTTGATGATTTATTAATGTACTGGAATCAATTATTAGATGAAAGAGCAGTTGCTCAATTAATTGCTAAGAATATAAAATACATTCTTGTAGATGAATATCAAGATACAAACTATATACAAGATGAAATAATATATAAAATCGTAAAACAAAATCCAGAACATAATATTATGGCAGTAGGAGATGATGCTCAAAGTATATATGCATTTAGAGGAGCTAATTTTCAAAACATTCTGAATTTTGAATCAAAACATAAGAATTGTTCGAGGTATAAAATAACTTATAATTATAGAAGCGTGCCTGAAATTTTAGATTTGGCAAATAACTCAATAGAACATAATAAAAATCAATTTAAGAAGTCTATGCGTACCACTCGCCAGAAAGGAATATTACCTTTCCAAGTAAATTTGGGAGATGATACGGATCAAGCAAGATTTATAGCAAGCCAAATTTTGAAATTAAGATCAAATGGATATGCCTTAAATGAAATGGCGATACTTATTCGAGCAGGATCTCATTCACTTAAAATAGAACTCGAATTAAAAGCTAAAAATATTCCTTATGAAGTTCGAGCTGGAGTTGCCTTCTTTGAAAGAGCTCATATAAAAGACATGTTAGCTCATTTAAGAATAATCGAGAATCCTCATGATGAGGTTTCATGGTCAAGAATTTTTTCAATCATTCATGGAATTGGGACTTCCTCTGGTTCAAAGATTTTCGAAGCAATTTCCAACATAGAATATCCAATCGATTCATTAATCAATAAAATGTTTTATGCTGAAAAATTGAGAAGCTCTCGAATTTCTAAGGAAGGTATAAAAAATTTAATGTCTTATGCAAAAAAATTAATAGATTTTACACCTGAAGATAATCCTTCAGAAGTTATTAAAAATTTAATTAATATCCTCGAAGATCATTTAAAATCAAAATTTGATAATTGGCAAGATAGAGTAGATGATTTAATTCAATTAAGTGTATACGCTCAAAATTTCCCAACAATTAGAAAATTTTTAGAAAATTTAAGTTTAAATTTATCTTCATTAGAATCTAAAACAGTGCTTTCAGCTGATCAAACTGAAGAAGAAGAGCCATTAATATTATCCACGATACATCGAGCAAAAGGACTTGAATGGCGAGGTGTATTTATTCCTATGTTATGTGAAGGAGCATTTCCATCAAGTAGAAGTATAGATGATCCAGATGCTTTAGAAGAGGAACGTAGGGTATTTTATGTTGCATTAACACGAGCAAAAGATCAACTATATCTTATAACTCCCTCTCTTAAAAATACATATCGCGGACCACAAATTGTAAAACCATCTCAATTTGTTTCTGAATTAAATCCTAAAGTATATAAAAAATCTTCGGTTCAATTTAAATCTAAAAAGAAAAAAGGGAAAGTTGATAAAAAGAACTTATTCAAATCAGCAATAGATCTTTTATAGACTACAAAATTAGCTAAGTCTTTGAACTTTATATACTAGGACCGTTATAACATTCAAAAGACCATAAGTATATGTAATTTTGTATTAATACAATTTTTTATTTATTTAAAGTGAATAATAATATTAATTAATAAGAATTCAGAGTATGGTTAAAAATGATAATTAGAATAAATTCTCTTGAAAGCACAATAGAGATTTTTTATGAAAAATATATCCATCTTCATGGTTTCATAAAATTAGAAGCTAAAGATGAAAAAGAAAAGAAAGAATATACAATAATTATACAAATTTTAAATGAACAAACTATCTCCGATTATGTTTTAACACGTCAGAAATTAAAAAATGTAAAAATTACAGATTATATTACTGCTGAATTAGAGACCGAATTACAGTACGTGATTCAGGGACGTCCAATTATTTGTACAGAAGTAGATAAAAAAATAAACAAGCAGATTGATCATACAATTAATGTTTTTTTTATTATTGAGGATTTGATGGAAAGGGAGATATTAAAACCTCATTCTATGAAAATTTCAGAAACTCAGGATGATAGATCTGCATATTTAAAAAAAATCTTTAATCCAGAAGGAATTTTTATGGGAAAATTAGCGTCAGAGGAAAAAGTTGACGTTTTTTTTCCCTATAAATATTTAATGTATCATTTTTTTATAGCTGGGGCGACAGGAATGGGGAAATCAAACTTAAATCAAGTTTTTATTGATGGATTACTCCAACATAATGTAGAAGTAATTCTAAAGGGTAAGGGTACGAAAACATCTATGTTAGCAATAGATATGCATGATGAATATGCACTTGGTTGTATAAAGCATGGTGTTAATGATATATGTAAAGCAACTCAATATAATAAGAACTTATTTGGAAAATGGTTTTATCTCTACCCCAATAAAGGAATTCCCCCTGCTGAAATAAAAAGTATGGCAGAACCTTGTATAATTAATTATCAAGAAATTAAACCAGAAGATCTTTTCGCAACAGGATCTTTTAATGATCTACAAGTAGGAGCGATTTTTTCGGCTTATAGAAGTGATCCTGAAAATTATATAGAGAATTTGTTATCTGATGGCTATAGACCACCAGGAGGTCATGATGATAAAACTATGGCAGCAATTAGGAGAAGAATGCATTGGTTAGAATTTTCTGATATGTTTCAATCCAATGCAAGTAGTAAATTACCAAAAATTGTAAAGAAATTAGAGAAAGGTGGTTTGATCATATTTAACTCTTCAATGATTTCTGATTTAGAACAATTTTTATTCAATAGTGTATTGGCAAGAACACTGTTTGATATAAGAAAATCTCTTAAATCATCAACAGACTTAACAATGTTGGAGAAAAAATTAGAACAAACTTTACCTAAAAATTTCTATAACAATTATAAAGCTAATGTAAGAAATATCTATGTAAAGACAGGTACTTCAATAAAAGAACCAACAGATATGCCTATAATTATTTTCACCATTGAAGAAGCTCCAAGTATTTTACGTCCTGAGATGATGAAATATAGCAATGTATTTAAGGATATATCACGCCAAGGGAGAAAATTTAATTTAGGTTTAGAAGTTATATCCCAGCAATATTCCCCTATTGACGATACCATTTTATCAAATATGAATACAGTGATTAACTTACCTTTAAGATCTGATACAGAAAAAGCTGTTGCTGCTAAAATGTTAGGAGGTGGCATTCAATATAGCGATCTTGAATCATTGACTGGAACCAGAGGGATTGCATTAATCTCTGGTATTTGGCTTACTAACTTTCAAAAATTAAAAATTCCATTATACGATGATTATTTTAATTCAGTTTCAAAAAAATTCTATGAAGATTTTGCGAAAAAGATGGTATCTCAAGGTAATAAGCCCCCTCCAACGGGATTACCATAATATAATAATATAGATGTAAGAAGGTGAATAAGTATTTCTTTCAATTTTGAATTAATATCTTTAGAAAAGTCTTTTGAAGAAAGACCTGAAAGATCAATAGACGATGAAGTTAGAAAATTTAAAGAATATATTCAAGAGCGAAGAGTAAAATGGACAGAAGAAGAAAAGATTGAATTAGAAACAGATAAATTTGATAATGATGAAAGTCTTAAAAATACAAATTCAATATTCGCTGAAATGCCTTATAAAATAGTTCTAGGTGAATTAAAGGATTATGTTAATGATGATTATAAAATTATTGGCTTTGATGAGAGTTCAAACACTCGTAGTGGTACATATGCCAAATTGGCATCTTTTAAGTTTGGAGAATGCCAAATCATGTTTAAAGATGGTAAATATCATAAACAGAAAATTATGTATAAACCAATAAGTGCTTATATCGAAGATAATGAACATAAGCTCATTATCTACAAAACTGTTATTGAAAATTTCATTAAGACAATAAGAAGGGAGTTCTATAGAGAGAATTTAAAGGATAAAATAGATAAACTTATTAATTGGTATGAATCTACATACAAACGAAAAATAGCTAACCATATTAATGCTCATGATTTCTATTATCCAACTTTAGGACATGTTATAGATAGAATAAGAACTGCTGATGAAATTTTAAAAAGTTTGATTAGAATTAAGGATGAAAGTGATTGGGGTAAAAGGAAAAATGTTGTATTTCTTGGGGATGGAATACAAATGTTCCGTCAGCATATTTTTCCTCCTGGGGCATTTACTGAATTTTTTTATAGATTTATTGAGACTTATGACATAAAATATTATAGTTTTTCAAAAACTTGTCGTTTGCGCGATGCTCAAGGGAATTTTATCTTACCAATATGGGCAGAGATCTTAAATAAACAAAATTTTTTGGTTGAATTACCTGATCTATCAATATATACAAAAAGTAAAGCATATATTACGAAATTACAAGAAAAGAGTTCTGCTCTTCGATTTGATATTTGTGATTATTTAGATACAAAAGATGCAATTTATGCCCTTAAGAATTTAATTCCTTATTCTCCACGAGGATACCCATTGAGTTTAAGTGGGGCTCATGAAGCTAGTACATTATTAGTATCAGAATATAATAAATTAGAGTCTGCTTTCTTAGAACTTCAATTTAATAAAAAAACAGAAAAGTATGCCCAAGAATGGAGGAAAAAAATCATAGGAATATAATTAATGTTGAATATAATAAAAGATAAAAATAGGGGTAATTGAAATGGTTAAAATAATTCATATGGCAGATACTCATCTTGGATATAGAGCAAGAAGAGGTACTATTAATAAATGGGCCATTGAAAACTATTCAAAACCATTTGAACAAGAGATTTATGATGCATTTTTAAAAGTAATAGATGAAATTTCTAACAGGAATGATATTGATTTCTTAGTTCATTGTGGGGATTTATTTCATCATCCATCTAGTTTGAGTTCTTATCCTCCTCTTGAACCTGCGAGAAGGATTTTAAAGCAAGGTTTAGATAATTTTTTTAATAATACAAAAAATCAAATACCCCTGATATATATTGAGGGAAATCATGGTATCTTTAGAGGATATGAATACACACCCATTGAATCGCATATAAATAAAGAAAAGTATCCTAATCTATATTATTTCAAAGAAAGAGATTTATTGGAAGCAATTAAGTCAAATAAATCTTTATCCTTAGAATTTCCGAATAAAAAGGTTAGATTTTATTTATTTCCTTATTTTGAGTTTAAAACATTCGAAACTTATAAATCAGCTTATGATAATTGGATAAAGAATCAAGAACCTAATCTCAATGAGGGATATATTAATATTGCCGTAGCTCATGGTTCTTTAGGTGATGAAACTTTACATAGTAAGGTTAATTCCGATGATTTTGGATATGATTATGTTGCTTTAGGTCATGAACATGGATTAAAACAATTATCAAGAAATCATTTTTATTCAGGAAGTCTATTACCTATGAATTTTAAAGAGAGGTATGAAAATCAAGGCTATTTAATTGTTGAAATTGATAATAATACTAAAAAATTGACTATTGAGAAGAGATTCACGGATAATTTATTAAAAAGGCCTTTTGAGGTTATACAAATTAATAATAATCCAAAACAATCTATTAAAGACTTGGAAAACCAAATTTATAGTGAATTGAACAAATTTATAACAAAAGAAGGTTTTAATTCAAAAACATCTGCTCGATTAAAATTAAATTTTGTGGGTGAGATGACATATGAGAAAAATTGGCAAATAAATGAGCTAATATCAAAAATACGAAGGGATTGTTTTTCTCAACCTGAAAAATATAACATATTACAATTAATATGGAAGATATCTGATATATCTGAAAATTTTGAATATGATATAAGTGCAGGAACGATTCAAGATTATATTCTGGAGAAACCAGATGATGAATTTAAGGAATTTGTGCAAGAAAAATTAAGAGAAGATAAAACTCAATATAATCTAGATAAGTTAAGCGAATTTGGTATGAGAGCAATTAAAAAAGCACTAAAAATAATGGAGAAGGAGAAGGAGGTTTGAAAAAATCATGCTTATTACCAAAATAACTTTTAAAAATTTTATGGGATATAAACAATTGAATATACCAAAAGGAAATGATGAATTACCTGAAGGTCTAATTTTAATAAGTGGTAAAAATTCACATGGAAAATCAACAATTTTGGAAGGATTATTATTTACATTTTTTGGTCCCAAAGTTTTCAAAGGTCGAAATGCTGCTTCATTTATAACCTATGGTGTTCAAGATAAAGCGGAAATTTTTATTTATTTTACTCTCGATAAAGAGAAATTTTATATTTATCGAAAATGGGGAAGAACAGGTAGTGTATCTACAAAATTATTCCAATTAAATAAAAATAAAAACATGTATCAAGAAGTAAAACAATTTGACGTAGAAGATTTTTTTGAAATTTCAGCCGAACAGGCATTAAGTACAGTATTCGTAAGGCAAGGCGAAGTAGAAGAATTAGCTAATAAAAAAGGAGCTGAATTAAGAGATATGATTATTGATTTATTTAGATTGAATATAATCGATGACGCACTTTCTTATTTAGATAATGACTCAAAATCAAAAAAACAAGAAAAAGATAAGTTTGAAAAATCAAGAGTACCAATTGAAAGAATTAATGAAGATATTAACCTTATTAAAAAGGAAAATATTCAATTAGAAAAAACACTAATAGAAAAAAGAAATAAAAAGCAGGATTTTGAACAAAGGATAATTAATTTTCCATCTAATGAATTAATTTCTGAATTAGAAAATTTATATAATCAAAATCAAATTATACAGAATAAATTTTTATCATATGAAAGAGACTTTAAAACTAAAATAAAGAATACCGACTTACGAATAGAAGATTTTGATTCACAAAATACGATTCAAAATAAAATAAAAAGCTTAAATGAGTATCAAATACAACTAGAAGAGAAATTAGATGAACTAGAGAAGAAAAGACAAGCCACATTTAAAGGATTAGGAAAGACTAAGGGAAGAGTTGAAGAGATTAAAAAAACCATAAAAAAAATGGAAAGAAGTTTAAAATTTACTAAGAAAGTAGAAGGCAGAGAAATTGCACAATGTCCTACTTGCCAAAATGAATTAACAAAAGAACATTATGATGAAATGATCCTCAATTTTAATAACGATGTTAAGATAAATCAAGAGAAGATTAGTTCAATCTCAAAAATAATATCTGATTTCGATCAAGAAATTAGCATAATTCAAAAAGAATTAGATAATATAAAAAAAAGTGTCACAATTCACCAAGGACTGAGAGAGGATTTTGAAAATTATAAGAGATATGAGTTGGAATTAAAGAAAAAAAAAAATGAATTAAAGAATTTTCTTTCAAAAAATGGGACTAAGTTTTTAGATTCAAGTATAGAAGGTGTAAAAAAAGCATCAATTGAAAAAGAAAAATTATCTACTGAATTGAAGTCAATAAATAATGAATTAAACGAAAAACAAGAGAAATTAAAGAAAAATCAAGGGAGGATGGATCAACTACAAAATGAAATTCATAAAATGAAAGAATTAGCAAAAAAAATAGCGGAACATGAAGTAGATATTGATCATATTAATAAAGCAAAGGAATTTGTGCGTAGATTTGTAACTGAATATATGGTAGTAAAACGCCTAGTTAAAAACATTGCTTTAACCACCAATAAATATATTAAAGATTTTACTTCAGGACAATATAGCGATCTATTACTTGATTTAAGTGGAACTAGAAAAACAGGTTTATCTCTAAAAATTAGAGATAATTTTAATGGCGAGTATGAATCAACTGAGGTTTTATCTGGTGGTGATTGCACTGCTTTAGGGATCGCTTTACGTCTAGCCATATCAGAATTAATGAGTTCAATTCGACCTACAAAAGAATCGCCGAAAAGAAATCCTAAAATTGACTTTCTCCTGCTAGATGAACCCCTAGCAGCTTTAGATGAAACTCGAAGAGAAAGAATACTTAAACACCTTATAAAATCACGGTCGTTTTCTCAAATATTTCTCATAACTCATACTGCCATTCCCCAAGATATTCCTGCTCATAAAATAGTTGTTGAAAAGGATATAAGTACAGGAATAAGCCATGCACGATTTGAAAAACCTACACTTATAATCTAAGCACAAAAAATTCTGAATAAGAAATATAAAATAAAAAAAAATGATTTTTAAGCAAGTGAATTTATAAATCTCTTGCTTTTACAGTTTTTCGGTTGTTTGCTTGCGCTCGTTTTACAGCGTTATCAAGCATTTCCATAATTATTTTATTTAAATCGTCCCCATCAAGGACCCCGCTACTTGTATTACAACCTTTCCCTTTAATATATTCTCTTACCTTTGACTTTACAAACAAGGGTTCTGTTTTACCAGATGAAGCAGCTTTTTTTGCCATTTGAATCTTCCTCTTTTACAATTTTTTTTAATAATTTTATTTAAAATTGGATTAAAATTAATTTTAATTATTTTATTGTTAATTATTATTTTTCTAACTGTATTATTAAATGTTTCTGATTTTGACGAAAATTCCTAAATTCCTCTTTATCTTGCGATAAAATTGAATAAAATTGACATTTAGATACTGTAAAAATACTTATTAACAAGTAAATATCTTCTAAATTAATAACTCATTAATATATATCTTTCTGTTCTTCCTTCATAAAAGCAATTATCTTCGGCTATTTTAATAACTCTAATTTATTATTCAAATTCATCGGAGAACGAAAACCATCTATATCAATTTTAATAAATAAAATAATAAAAAAAAGAAAGGTTGTGTTATTTTTGTTCAGCGCAGAATAGTTAATTTGAGAGTTTATTTTGGAGGAGCCAGTACAATTTCAATGCTAGAAACATTGTTATTTTGTCCGTTTTCTCCTTCTAATTGCTCTGTGCTTAGTTTGATGTCCTTATATTCTGTACCTTTTAAGAAGCGATTTCGCAAAATTTCACACACATCAACTGCATGAGAAATAGCTCTCCCTCTTGCTTTTACAGTACATTCTTCGCCTTTGTTAAGGATCATCATGGTTGCCATCACATAATTCATAGTAGGACGGCGACCGACAAATACAGCGTTTTCTTCTTTACTTTTGCTCATCTTTATTTTCCTCTTTAGTTTTAATTTTTTATTGTATTTCTTTATTTTTTTGTTATTTTGTGTTTATGTGTTATGTATTCAAATTTTACGTAATTTCATTTTAAAATTACGTTAACAACATTTTGTTGAAATTTTAGAAATGTTTTAAATTTTATTATCAGATTAATAAGGAATTTTAATTTTCTAAAACGATCTGACTCAAATGGAACGTTTACTAATGATAATAAAGAAAAAAAATAAATTGAAATTTAAAATTTTAGAGACCCTTAAATTTTATAGCTAGAAAGAATAGAAACCACGAAAGAAATAGCAAAATAAAAGCAATAAGTAGCCATGTTTGGAAAGGACTAAAATCAAAAAGTGTAAATGTGGGTAATAGAGTATCATTCCAAAATAAAACTCCTTGGTCCAATATGATGAATAATCCAAATAACCATAAAAGACAGGTTATTACTACAATAAACTTCGAGGGAGGAGTCCATGCCAACTCTTCTCACCTTTTTTTAAAACTTTTTTTTATTTTTAATTTAAAAGATTTGAATAATTTAAAGTATAATAAAATAAGACAAACTCCTTTTTAAAGAATGCAGATAAAAATTTAGAATTCAAGATTCAAATTCTTCATGTTTAGTATAATCTAATTTAATTTCTTCCACTGTATCATCTTCTAAATATTTTTGATCAAATATTTCTCGATGCTTTTCTTTACTTTTATCTTTATCATTCTCATCCTTTTTTACTATATCCCATATAATGCTAATTATAAGTAAAAAAGAGACAATTACTAATAGTGGGATCAGTAATCCAGAATCTGTAAGTATAATTTTTACCCACCCAATATATGGAATCCTTCCTACAACAACTCCCAGAATATGGTCTTCTGGAACCCAAGCTTCGTCATGAAAAGGATTTGCATCTCCTTTTGTAAGGAAAAACCAACCATTATCATACATTTTATCAATTACCCTATGAACAATTGGGTCACTAGGAGCATTTATCCATACCCCATGAGCATCAAAGACAATTATATCGCCTTCTTTTCCTTCAATTGTCCCATTCTTTATTGTAGCAGGATCTTTTCCTTTCAGAAACAATAAATCACCTTTAAGCAAATTTGGCTCCATGGAATATGAAACAACAACTACCATGGGTGTTTTTGTGTTTAGAGTTATTTGCATGATAAAATAGATCAAAAAAGAGCCAGAAAACGCGAAAATTATAAGTATAACTGCGATAATAATTTTCCTTTTTGGAGATACTTCTTTTTTCTTTGCCTTTTTCTTATTAAAAGACTTTTTTAAATCTATTTTTTCCATAACAAAAAAACCAGATATCCTATGTTCAAAATAAATAATATTATGAATAAAAATTTTCTTAAAATATGGAAAGAAATATGGATTGTTGACATTTTTCAACAAATAAATATGAGCTTGACTAGATCATAAGAGTAATATTTTAAATTTAAAAAATCTAGAATAAAATTAACCAATTAGAGTGAACAAATAGAGTATTAATAGGGTTAAGGAAGTTAAAATGGTCGAAAGAAATCAATCATTTGAATTACGAGATAAAAATTTTGATGATATTCAAAAAATAATTGAAAATGTTTTAGAAAATAACTTTTCTTTTTCAACTTCTTCTAAAAGATTGGGAAGTTCATTACTCAGAATAAGCTATTATGATAATAATTTTGAAAAAGAGCAACAAAAAGATAATAGAATTACTATTTTGCAAGAATCCGAGAAGCGAGTTTATATTCAAATAAAAGGAAAATTGATGGACTCTCAAATAGGAAGATTATGGAATGAACTTGGGAAAAATTTAAATAAATCCATAAATAAAACGAAAATAGTAAAAAATGCACCATCAAAAGAAGAAATAATTCAAGAGATCAAGGATCTTATTGAAAAAGAAGGGTATATTATAAAGAAGGATGATGTTCAAATATTTATAGAGAATTTTATAGAAGAATTTAAAAGATTACCAAAAAAAGAGGAATTTAATTCGATTGTAAAGGGATATATTATAATGGCAAATGAAGTGAAAAACCTTGATACATATAATACAAATATAATTAATAATGAAAAAAATGTTGAATTAACAGAACCTTATATAGAACCAGATTACGCTGATAAGTCAGTTGAACCTTATGTAAATAATGTTAGCTTAGTAAACGAAGGAGTTGGGCGAAAAAGATGTCCAAATTGTGGAAATGATGGTTTAATTCACGAGATGGACGATAAAAGTGTGATTCTTATGGACTACCCTAAAATTTATGCGAAGAAAAATTGTTGTGCTGAATGTGGATACGAATGGAGAGATCACTGAAATTAGGGGAGATAATGTTTGTTTTTAATCAAAAATTTATAATTTAATCTCAGTATATACTAAAAAAAATAATTTTATATATTACATTATTTAAAATACTGATTAGTTAATTTTGTAATTTTTAAAAATTCGAGTAGTATTAAAAATGGAAGATTACGCAATTATATATAATCCTGAGGCTGGTAAAGGGAAGGGAGCGATAAAAGATATCAACTTTATGGAAAAATGTCTAAAAGAATTAAATGTTTCATATAAATTATTTGAAACTAAGCATATGGGACATGCGATAGAATTAGGAAGTCAATTGGCAAAAGATGGATATAGAGTGATCGGTGCAGGAGGAGATGGTACATGTAATGAGGTCATGAATGGAGTAATAACATCTAATACTAATGCGTTATGTGGATTTATTCCAATGGGATCCGGAAATGATATTCCTGCCGCCATAGGAATTCTTCCAGATATAAAGAGAGCTTGTGAGATAATTGCCGAAAGGAATACTAGTAAATCAGATATTGGGTATGCAAAAACAGATACCGGAATTGAACGCTACTTTTTAGGTATTGGAAGTCAGGGTTTTGATGCTGATGTAACAAACCGATTTAATAAAGCAAAAAGAGGAAAAAGTTATGTTACTCAAACCGTCAAAGCCCTATTACCTTGGAAAAATAAACAGATCAAAGCAATTATGGATAATGATGTTTATGAAGGATACGCCAATTGTTTAGCTTGTGCTAATGGACCAAGTTATGGAGGTTTTATGTATATATGTCAAAGAGCTCAGGTAAATGATGGCCTTTTCCATGTAAATATTGTGGACATTGGTAAATTTAAATTACTCAAACATTTTAATCGAATGTATAAAGCTACTCTTTTACCTCATCCGAATATCTATGAATATACTAGCAAGAAAGTTAGAGTCGAAATGTTAGAGTCTGATGAACCGAAACCTTATTTATGTCAGGTTGATGGAGAGATTCTAGATTCACTTCCCGTTAATTATGAGTGTATTGAGGATGGTTATGAATTTATTCGACCTAAGATAGATGAAGTAGCAGAAGCTTTTAAAAAGGAACATGGAAGATATTTTTGGGAATGTAATTATGATTAATACTTCTTTTAATGATTGATAATTTTTATGCCAGATTGGGATGCAATTTTTTCTGAAAAGGGAAAAGTCTTCATAGAGCCCCATCCAGAAATGGAAAGGATTACTAAAATCTTTCAAGAAAGAGGAGTAAGACGAATATTAGATCTTGGATGCGGAACAGGAAGGCATTTGATATTTCTATCAAAAAAAGGATTTGAAGTCTATGGGATGGATGCTTCGTCTAAGGCTTTAGAAATTGCACGAGAATGGCTTAATGAAGAAAATTTGGAATTGAATTTAATTTTGAATAGAATAGAACATAAATTTCCGTATGAAGATAGTTTTTTTGATGCCATTATATCAATACAAGTAATTCATCATAATCTAATGAAAGATATAACATTTACAGTTAATGAAATTAGCAGAATTTTAAAGCCTAAAGGAATAATATATATTACATTCCCAAAATTAGAAGGTACTTCGAGATTAGAGGAATGGGAATTAAAAGAAATAGAAAAAGGAACTTACATACCACAGGCTGGCAAAGAAAAGGGATTACCACATCATTTTTTTACAATCGACGAAATCCATCAAGTATTTAATTCATATAATCTTTTAGAGATTGCTTTGGATGGAGCAAATCATAGAGCAATCCTAGGAATAAAGAAATAATTAGAACTAAAATATAATTAAGAATTATTAGGTTTTTCTTCTAATGGTTTCTTTAAAGATATGAATAATATAATAGCGATTGCAACAATAACAATAATAGTAATAATAATTATTAAGAGTTCTATGGATGGTACATTAATATCTTTAACCCAAGGATAATAACCTTCGTATAAATTGCCTGGATCTTCAAAATAATTATTATAGATAAATTGCTCAACCGTTTTTCCTGTGATTTCAAGACTGATATCTGAAATATAAGAAATATTATCTTGCGTAGTGTGGTGAAAAGGCCAATTAGGATTATTCCAAAAATTTATAATCAAATCTGCTGAAGGAATTCCTTCATTTACAAACGAATTATGATCATCTAAAACGGATCTTCTTTCGGCATCAGATGGAAATTGAGATGTATAACCTAAATGCCTTCCAATTGCGAATAATTCATCTAATAATGAGGATGTAGAATATTGTTCATTAATAAATTGTAAATTAATTCCTCCAACCATATCTAATAAAATCATACAATCAAAATTTTCTGTTTCGGAATTATAAAAATTATTAATCTCATTTACAAATAACTGCGATCCTTCACACCAATCCCATCCATCGATGCCATACACATTATCTTTTCCCTGATCTTCAGCATCAAAAAATAAAAACCATATTTGACATGATAAATTCTCTTTTTGATTGTATAAAACTCTAGCAAGTTCAATAAGTACAGCACTTCCACTTGCAGCATCATTAGCACCCGGAACCGGATTATTTCTATTTGCATATGTTGGATCTTTTGTTGCTTTTGCACGAGAGTCATAATGTGCTCCTAATATAACTATATTTGGTTTATGCTCATTTAATTTAAATAAAACATTCTGGCATTCTATTAAAAGAACAGTAAAATTATGCATGATATAAGTAAAATTGCTATCTATTTCTTTAAATTTAGAAATAAAATAATTAGCACAATTTACCCTTTCTGGAGTCCCTGGAATTCGAAAACCAATATCTAATTGATCTTCGATATATGAATAAGCATTTTCACCATTAAATTGTAAATCTATTTCATAATTTTGGATATGTAAATTATTTTTTGGAAAATTAGTGATAACAATAGATAATATTACAATTGATGAGGTTATAATTGTGATTAAGATTTTGTAATATTTTCTTATCCAAAATCACCTATTTTAAAAATTTAGCTTAAAATCGGTTTTAGCATTATTTTAAAATAAAAAAATAAAAAAGTGAGTTTTAAATAGGCTCAAAACCTAAATCTACTCTTGTTTCACCTTTAATATCAGTTTCAATAAATGTAGCTTTAACAGGCATTCCAATATTAATTGTTTCAGGTTTGCTTTCATCGACTCCTATTAATTGTCCGCTTACCATAGGACCTTCGTCTAACTTTATCACTGAAAAACAATAAGGTTTATTTCTATTATACCCTTTTTCTACAAAAAATGGTGTTCCTACTGTAATACTCGTAAAAGCTGCAATTTTACCATTTCCAGACATTTCTGCCCATTCCATATTTGCTTTATTGCATTTAGTGCATAATTTTCTTACTGGAACATATGTCGCACCACAATCCTTGCATTTTGAACCCATTAATTTCTTTTCTGATAAATAATCTAAATAACTTTTTATTGTAAAATCTCTTTCACTTTCAGTCATTTTTCACACCTTTATTTTTCAAATATTGTTACAACACATGTGGCTCCTGAACCGCCTAGATTATGGACCAACATACGTTCTACATCAAATTTTACTTGCCTATTTCTTTCTGCAATGCCTCTCATTTGTTTAAATACTTCAACACAGAATGCAGCTCCAGTTGCACCAACAGGATGCCCCTTACTTTTTAGACCTCCACTTGTATTAATAGGTAATGATCCATCACGCTTTGTTTCTCCATTTCTAATTGCTTCAACAGCTTTACCTTTTTCATAAAAACCTAAATCTTCTAAAGCAACTATTTCTGCTATTGTAAAACAATCATGAACTTCAGCTACTTGAATATCTTTAGGTTTTAATCCTGACATTTCATATGCTTGTCGTGCTGCTTCTTTTGAAGCAATAAAACTAGTTAAATCATCTCTATCATGTAAAGATAATGCTGCACTCCCTTGACCAGTGCCAGTAATCCAAATTGGAGTATCAGTAAAATTTTTAGCTACATCTTCAGCTGCTAAGAATACGCAGGCAGCACCATCAGTAATTAAACTACAATCAAATAACCGTAAAGGGTATGCTATTATTGGATTTGAGCTACTTTTAAGGTAATCAAATTCGTCTTTCCAATCTGGAATCTCTCCCCCAGATTTTTCGATTTTTGCTATCTTACTATTCATCATATCTTTAATAGAACTTTGCATATGAGCATATGGATTTTCCTTTCCATTTTCATGATTTTTTATACCAACTCTCATTAAATCTTCTATAGTCGTTCCATATTTATAGAAATGTGCAGATGCTAAGGTTGCATATAATCCTGGAAATGTAGCTCCTGCTGGATATTCAAATAAACTGTCTGAAGCAGTCGCTAATACGTCAGTCACATTCACAGTTGGCTGTTCTGTCATACATTCAACTCCAGATACAGCAATAACATCATGGACTCCTGATGCAATTGCTAAAATTGCTTGACGAAGAGCTATTCCACTACTGGCACATGCACCTTCAAAACGCCCAGCTGGTTTTGGTGTAAGTCCCACTAAATCTGCCATTTGTGGTCCGAGATGTCCTTGATGATTAAATAAATCTGAAGAATAATTTCCCACATAACAAGCATCAATATCTTTAGGTTCAATACCATTATCTACTCTACTAACTGCATCGAGCCAAGCATCAATCCATAAATCTGGATTTCTTTTAAGGGGAAAATGAGCTCCAAATTTACTCATTCCCGATCCAACCATAGCAACACGTCTTGCTAATTTTCCCATAATTTCACCATATTTTCTTTTAATAATTAATAATATGAAAATTAATGCATTGAATTATCTAAAAATTATATTTCTTATTATTTTTTTAAAAAGTTAACATTTAATCATGAAAAAATTTCAGAAGATATAGAAGCTCTATTATTACTCCTATTACACTTAAAATGAATGGTGTAATATAATGAATATTTTCTACAAGTAATCCCCCTATTATCCCAGTTGGGATCAAACCAATACCTCTAAAGAAAGATATTACGCCATAGGATTCAGCCTTCTGATTTTCACCTAAATTAGTTAAAATTATTTGTTCTGCAGGTACAAATGTGACTAGAGATAGCGCTAATAGAATATACCCAATGCTTATAGTAATTAATATTGTATTGCGAATATTGTTCATCCATAAAATTACAGATAAGATATTCATTAAGAAGAATCCCATTCCAAAAAATTGACTCATGATTAACGTACTTTTATTACCAATTTTATCGGTTATACGTCCCGCAGGAATTTGGAAAATAGCATTTGTTATATTAAACCATAACATTACGAAAGCAATGTGTTCTTTCGACAATTTGTAATAATCATTTAACCCACCAGAATAAATTGAAAGAGAAATACTATAAACAAATATATCTAAAATAAAGAATAATAAAATAATTCTTAATGATTTAACTTTAAATATCTTGACCCAGATATTTTCTTTTTCTCTTTTAATATTATTTCTCTGAAATTTTTTATTTTCAATTGATTGAGAGTGACTAGAAAGGAAAAATGTGAAAACTAATAATTCAAAAAATAATAAAATAATAAAAAGTGTAAAATAAAACCTAGATTTGAGACCTTCTCCAAGCATTATGAACAATGTTCCACCTATATTTCCACCAAAATATGAAAAAAACATAAATCCAAATATCAATCCCTTAGATTTATTGCTATTTTCGGATACTAAAAATTGAGTATTTAGATTAATCATTGAAAATCCTAAGAAATATAGAATTATCCCAAAAATCGCATACTGTAAATTATTTGTGTTAGCAATAATTAAAAACAAAATTCCAATGATATAAATTGGAATACTTAAAATTAGAACGTATTTACGGTTAATTCTGTCAGAAAGTTTCCCTATCAATGGCATAGGTAAAAATTGCATCGCTATTCCAATTGAAATTAATAAGCCTGTCAAAAAAATTGAATTTGTAATTTCTAGAAGATATGGTTGATAAACAACTACAAAAATACCAGTACCAAATCCGTGAATTAATCTAGTTGTTGCTATAGCTATTAAATTTCTTCGCTTAATTTTCTCTAGATTATTAATAGTCATTAAATCAAAAAAAAAATCTATTCTCTTAAATATCGAATAATTTGAAAAGTGTTTCATTAAACATGAATTTTCTGTTTTTACAAAGTCTGAAAAATAGTTTTTACAATTTAGGAAAATTCGAAATTTTGTTTCTTATTTTTCTTGTTTCTTCATTTTTTTAAGCATTTTTAATGCTTTACTGTATCTTTTACTAGTACTTGCTCTTTCATTGAGACCATTGCATGGGAAATCTTGGCATTGATAACAAAAATCTAAATTTTTATCTTTTATACAACAATCTCTAATCCAACACTCAGTAGTCCAACATTCCGAAATTTCACCTCTACATGTGCTACAATGAAAATCTTTAGAACTTACATTCTCCCACATTCCTTTAAAGATTCTAACTAAATTATGATTAACTCTCTGATTATATGGCGCTAAATAGATCATACATTTACCACAGTCTAAACCGCAGGGAGCAATAATATTTTTCATTTTAAGTATTATCTTTTTTATCAAATTAAAATAATTAATATTCTATTCCATATCTAGATTTAATTCCTTGTGAGGAGTAATAATGCTTTATCATCCTCATTTCAGTTACAAGATCAGCAAGTTCTTTTAGTTTAGGGTGCATATTTGGTCCACCTGTAAGAATTAGCTCAACTTTTTCAGGTTTATTTTTTATTAATTCCAAAACGGGCTCTACAGAGATTACATTCATAGAGATTGCAACACCAACTTCATCAAGTATAACAATGTCATATTCATCACTCATAATAATTTCTTTTGCAAATTCTAATGCTTTTTGACCCTCTGCTAAGTCAAAATCATTAGGCTCAGCTATAAGTTCTGGGCTACCAAACTGTTTTAGTTCAAAGTTTGAAATATTCTTAATAGCTTCAACTTCACCGTATTTATAGTTACCTTTCATAAATTGAATCATATAAACCTTAAAGCCATGTCCCGTTGCTCGTACTCCTTGCCCTATGGCAGCGGTTGTTTTACCTTTTCCTCTTCCGAAGTATACTTGTACTAAACCTTGCTTTAATCTTTTTCTTGTTGTATTCATCTTTTTCTAAAGTATTAATTTATTATATTTTGAAATACTCTATCATTTAATTATTTTTATTACGAAAGATATGTGATTCTATGGGTAAGTATGAGAAATTAGATAATCAACTGAATAGGTATCTTAGGTTAGCTACTTTTCCAGTTGCAGTAAAATTATTAGAAGATCCAAATGAATTAGAAGAAATAAAATTTCTTAAAAGACCGGAAAATGAAATGGTTATATGCCAAATTTTCAGTTTTGCGAGATATTATGGTTGGACAATGGGATGTACCAAGGAAGAGAATTTATGTCCATTAGCGGGAATAGCTGTAGGTTTTGAAGAATCTCATAAGTTATTTGAAGAGGGTGCTTTTTTTATAGGAAGATATAATGAAACTAAGGAAGCTGCGAAAAAAACTACCCAATCCATACCTAAAATTCCATTTGGGAAATATAATGCCATTCTTTCAGGCGCTTTGCATCGTATTGATTATGATCCTGATATAATTCTAATTTGGGGCAATTCTGCTCAAATGATGAGAATAATTCAAGGATATTTGTGGAAAAAAGGAGGAAGAGTTTCAATGTCTACTTTCTGTGATGGTGTATGTGCAGATACTATATCAAAAACTATGCTTACAGGTGATTTACAAATTGCTTTCCCATGTCTTGGTGATCGTCGTTATGGAAATGCGACAGACAGTGATTTAATAGCATCAATACCATTTGGAATTATAGATAAAATTTTACAAGGTATGGTAGAAACCCATAAAGCAGGTACAAGATATCCGATACCTTA
>JBHLOG010000022.1:0-29610 GCA_048940765.1 Promethearchaeota archaeon
GAAATTAAAAGAGTAAAATGAAATTAAAAGAGTAAAATAAAATTAAAAGAGTAAAATAAAATTTTTGATTTTTAATTGCCTCTAAGTACGCTAAAATTCATATCCACATTTTTTACATACGTTTTTTTTGGCATACATTTTCCAGCGCGTTAGAAATTAACCTGCTATTGGAATATGCCCTACGTATGATAATATTTTGTGCTTATCTTCAACAACCTTCAAATCTCGACCTGTAGCTCCGCACATGGGGCAAGTAACTCTCTCATCACTAGCGAAACCGCCCGTACCAATTTCTGGAGGTTTTAATTCTTCCAGTTCACTTTCAAGCTCATGAACATGTGCAGAAGTTGATTCTAGAGTTTGTTCTTTTTCAGCAATTTGATCCGTCAACTGTTGAACTTGAGCATCCCTTTGTAAAATTGCATTGTTCAGTTCGCTCAATTGTGAATTTAATTGAGCGATTTGTGCCTTAGCTGAGGCTAATTCTTCAGCTTGAGAAGATAAGTTTGAGATTTCTTCTTTAACTGATTTTAGTTCTATTTCATAACCCGCAGCTTTTTCTAATTCTGAGGTTAATTCATCTATTTTTGCCTCTTTAAGAGCTAAATTATTTTCAAGATCAGTTGTTTTTGTTTTATATTCTGCTAATTCTGTTTTAAGGTTATTATTTTCCGTATTTAAGTCTCTAATTACGTCTTGATCCTCTGTTTTAGTCTTTTCAAGATCTGAAGTTATGGTATTTAATTTGTTTTCTGTTCGTTCAAATTTATTCTTAGTTTCATCTAATTCATTTAATGCATCTGCTAGTTTATCTTTTGTTTGAGCAAGTTCAGTTTTCGCATCAGACAATTGTTTTTCTAAATCATTGACTTTAGATCTGAGATCCAATAAGAGTCTTCCTTCAACAGATAATTTTTTATCAGGTTTTGCTTCTGCCTTAGCCCAGTCTATTGACAATTTTTCTACCTCTGTATGATTATAATTTTTGAATTGATTTTATAAATTAAATATGTCAATTATATATAAATCATAGCATAATAAGTTTTTAATTATTTTTTCTTTTGGAATTCATTTACTAGAAAAGAATATTATCATTTAATTTAATTATTTTCAAAATTATAATATAATATAAAGAAATCATTATAGAAGTTCGATAAATTGAATGGAAAATAAAGATGGATTGCAATCTGAAATCGAATATATTTCGACTTCTGGAGTGTTTAAAACCCCATTTACACTAATTATTTTTTTACAATTAATCGTTGGATATATGGTAGTGATTTCCATTAATTTATGGTTTTATAATGACCTATATTTCCTACTTACTGGAGAGAGGTTTTTATCTTATATTTTAATTGGACAATGGTGGGAATGGCTTTTACTTCCAATGAATATCTATGGCAATCTTTTGTTATTTGCATTTTCAATTATTTTATTTTCAACAGTAATCTTTAGAATTTTGAATAAATTCAATCCTCCAAAAGAAGGAATATTTGAAAGGGGAAGTAAAGAATGGAAGTATACACATTATAGATTTTGGACTGTTTATTTTCCAATTTGGTTAGCAAGGGCTTTGCCGTTACCATGGTCTGACATTTTTGTTTATAGGTTTCTTGGGGTTCATATTGGGAGAAACGTAGTTGCTTATGAAGGATATATTGATCCTGTGTTTGTAGATATAGGAGATTATACAATGACTTCTCTTAATATTTGCATTTTTTCACATTTAATTTTCCATGATAGAATTATTATTAAAAAGGTCAAAGTAGGGAAGACATGTATTATAGGTCCTCAAACAATTATTTCTCCAGGTACAATACTTCAAGATGGAGCTATATTAGGAGCAAATAGTTACACTTGGTTGGATCAGGTATTGGAAAGTGATTTAATTCATGTCGGAACGCCTGTTAGTATGACATTTCCTTTACAAACTGTAGAGGAATCTCAAATGAAAGCCGCAAAAATTAGAAGTCAAATTCATAATAGCAATGAATCTAACGAAAAAAGCAATAATAGAGGTGATACAAAATAAATGTTTCAACCAGCAAGTTTAAAAGGTGATTCTCCAACTCCAATTGATGAAAGATTTAGAAATAAGTACCTAATTCTTTATTTGATCATAATTATTCTTAGCTTTATTCCGTGTGTTATATTTGAATATGTTTATATTGAATTATTTTGGAGAAAAGGAATTTATTTGTTATTCTTTTTTCTTATACCTTTTAATTTCATTATATTAATTCATTTACTACAGTTAAGCGCGATTTTAATCTCTCTTTTATTTTTGATTGTAATTAAATTGATATTTCCGCCAAGGGAGGGAATTTTTAATAGAGATTTAAAAGATAAGAATTATATTTACTGGAATATAAGATGTGTGATTAAAAAGTGGCCACTTTTTATCAACGCTTCAAATCCATTTCCATGGCTCAAGAATCGTTTTACATTACGTTTTTTTGGAGTGAAAATTGGCAAAAATGGGATTCATGACAATAGTTGGATCTCATCTGAATTTGTATCTATAGGCAAGAATGTCATTATTGGAATGGGAAGTACTCTTTTAAGTTTTGGAATTGAACAAGATAAGTTTATCTTAAAAAAGATTATTATTGAAAATGATGTGTTAATTGGAGCAAAGTGTGTAATTCTCCCCGGAACTCATATTAAACATAATACGAAATTATCAGCTCACTCATATACAAATCATAATGCTGTATTAGAGGAAAATTCAATATATATTGGACATCCTGCAAAAATTAAAAAAAATGTTAAAGTATGATTTCTGAAAAAAGTATAAAATTAGAACCCGAACGACAAGTTGTTGCACAAAAGAGATTTGTAATTGTATCTGATACTCATATTAGTCGATCCAGGGGTCCATTTAATCTTCATGCATTTAATTTAGGTATAGAACAAATCAATAAGATAAAAAATGTTGATCTTTATTTACACCTTGGAGATATCACACACACTGGCACTCTTCTAGAATATGAGTATGCTATGGAGCAATTCAAGAAATTTAAGCCTATTTCTAACTGTCCATTGATGATATTAATCGGAAATCATGATGCAATGAATGTTGGATACTTACTTTTTGAAGAAATGATTGGGAAAAGGCATTATGAATACGAAGATGATGATTTATATGTAATTGGAATAGATAGCACTAAACCGGATTTGCCCGGAGGTATAATACATCATAATATAATTGAAGTTGTTCGTAAAAGATTAGAAAAACCAGAAAGAGAAAATAAATTTAAAGTAGTATGTTTTCATCATCAGCTTATTCCGATTCCTAACACTGGAAAAGAGAGATCTGCAATTGATGATTCAGGAGATATGCTAAAAATGCTTTTAGAGTCAAAGGCAGATTTAGTTTTAAATGGACATCGCCACATTTCAAATTTATATACCGTAAGTAGTAGTGAAAAAGATTTATTGATTTTTAATGCAGGGACATTTTGTTGTAATAAAACAAGATATAGAGATTTATTCACATATTCTATTATAGATATTGAAGAAAGTAAACTCACTTTCAAGATAATTCCAATTTTAGATAGAGATTCTAAACGTGAAATACATCGTCAAATTAGTTATTATCTTCCATTAGAAATAGCGAGAAATCAGAAACCGATATGTAAGTTTATCCAATTATCGCATTCGTTAATTAGTGAAAAATCAGAAAATAAACTAACTAATCTTGACATAGCTATTGAAAAAATAAATGAAATGAGAGATGTAGATTTAATATTACATGTTGGAAATGTGACGAAAAACAGTTATAAAGAAGAATTTAGGATAGCAAAAGAAAAAATTAATAATTTGAATTATCCAAATTTAATGGTTCCAGGGTACACGGACTCGAAACCTCCTGCCTGGGAATATTGGCAACGATATTTCGGTGATTTAAATCCTTTATATGAAAATGAGAAACTATATTTTCAGGGATTGAATTCCACAACCAGAGACTCTACAGAAGGGTTTATTGGGCGAAAAAAAATGAATAATTTTATAGATAAGGTTCTATCACTTAGTCATCAAAAAATATTTGGAGTATGTTGTTTTCATAGCTTAATACCTACTCCTTTAAGTGTCTGGAGGACAGAGCTAATCGACTCTGGAGATGTACTTTCACAATTTGCTCATTCTCAAATTGATCTTTGTTTGAATAGTTCTCCAAGTGTTGCTTTTAATGTGAAAATTGATCATACAGTGTTTTCCAATGGTGGGAATCTTAATCCTGAACGATTTGATGAAGCTTTTATTGAAATAGATATTTATAAAAAGGGTAATGTTGTATTAAAAGAACATAATTTGAAGACTGGTCAAGTTAATATAGTTGGCAATTATAATATTACCATTTTTATTTAATTAACAATCATAAAATTTCAATATATTCGTCTAAAATTACTAACTAATCTATTTTTAATAAAAAATAAACTTAATAATAATATTTTTTTATTAAATCTTAAAATTAAGCTATAATTGAGAATTATATTTAAGAGCTCTGATATTCTGAGGATCTTTTTATGGCTAAAGTAAAATTGAATTTATTAAATATTTTTCAGCTTAGAATTAATAAAAAAGTTATAGAATATGAAGGTAAAACCGTAGGAGAGATTCTATCAAAATTTATAAATGAGAATAGAGATAAACTTGATGTTGAATTAATAAATACTCAAAAAAAAAATAGGTTTAGTGAATACGTAATAATTTTGTTGAATGGGCGGAATATTAAATATCTGAAAAACTATAAAACAAGTTTAAATGACGGAGATGAGCTTTATTTATCTTATGCATTAGCTGGAGGTTAAAAGGATTGCTTTTTAATCGTTAAGCTTAAATATTAATTTCATCTTATTCTTTTTACTAAAAGCGATTATTTATTAATAGTTCTTACTATTGAATAATTTAGAAGACTTTTCTTGAAAATTGAGATTTGGTGATTTTTTATAACAAAGAGATTATCTTTTTGTGGTCTTGATAATGCAGGTAAAACCAGTATCTTAACAGCAATTACGAAACGTTTCGGTTTTGAAGAGGAGATCGCTAGATTAACACCAACAAGAAGAATCGCCCGTGATTCTTTCAAATTTCTTGGTATTGAATTTAGTAGGCTTGATTTCGGAGGTCAACGGATCTATCGAGAAGAATATCTCAAACATCCAGAGAAATACTTAGCAGGAACCGATTTAATGTTTTATGTCATAGATGCTCAAGATTATAATCGCTATATCGAATCAATAGATTATTTAGAAGACATTTTGCTCTTTTTCAAAGAAGAACAAGAATACATCCCTATTTGTATTCTTTTTCATAAATTTGATCCCCAGCTTATTGAAGACAGGGAGATTAATAAAAGAATTCTTACCTTAAAACAAGCATTAACAAGGTATTCTAACGATTTTGATATTTTTTTCTTTGAAACAACTATTTTTGATATAAAATCAATTATGGATGCATTTTCAAGTGGTTTATCTATGCTATTTGAAAAAATGGAGATGGTATCGCAATTATTCTCAGAAATAAGTAAAAATTACAATGCAATTTTAATTGCGTTATTTGATTTTAAAGGAATCACACTTGGTGAATATTATAGACCACATCTCCAATTAATGGAAAAACTAAAAATTTATGAAATTTATTTGGAACTACAGAAACGTGTTATTTCAGAGAGTAGAACTCTCTTAGAATTTTCTGATAAATTTGAGAGCGGAGAAAGATTTTCAGGATTAATTGAAGTTCTTAATTTTGGAAATCTGGATTTTTATTTGTTATTCATTGTTGAGGAAGATGAAAAAGATTTAGCAAATACAGTTTCCCTTTTAGATAAAATTGAAGCAGCAAAACCTCAAATGGAAAATTTAATTATGCAAATAATCCAATAAATTTAAAAAGAGCGCTGATGGAGGGATTCGAACCCCCGAGCGCTTACGCGCACCGGCTCTCTTGATCATTATGTTTTTTACTCGAGGCCGGCGTCTTACCAGCTAGGCTACATCAGCTTTTTTTTCAAAAACGTTCTTAATAATTTTTAAGCCCGATAAATATAAATTTATTTCTTTTCTTAAATCCAAAAAAAGTTAATTGAATCTTCTATGAAAATAATATTGCAAAGGAGAAATTGTTAATTTTTAAGACGAAGGGACGTAAATTTTTAACTTTAAAGATGGGTCATGTAATTTGATTATTCCTTCCTCTTCATACTGTTTTAAAAGTAATTTTGCCGTTGAAACTCTGATGTCATATTTTAAAGCGAGATCTGTTGCCAAAATTGATTTCTTTTTTAAGATTGATTCTCTTATTTCCTTTTCGATATTACCGGGAATAAAAGCATCCCTCTCAACGACATTTATTTGTTTGGTTCTTCCATATTTTCTTCTAAGATTTAGTGTAGCTTTCCTTATTATTTGCCTATCTTCTTTTTCAGACATTAAAAATCATAATCAATTAATTATAATATAAAAAATAAAAATAAACTGAAATTATTAATATTTAAAATTTAATAAAATTTTTGATTTATTATTGAAAATACAATAATTCGTTTCTGAATACACTATCTGTTAAAGATTTTAAATTATAATTGATTTTGAACGATAATTATCATTTTAATGTTAAAAGGAAAAGACCAGAAGAAATTTATAATAAAGTCTCAGATTATTTTCGAGGGGAGATCCTAAAGCAGTATGCTCGCTCCAAAAGTATGATGAAAATCCAAGAAAAAATTACTATCAGAGCTTTAGAACTATTAAATCTTAAAAAAAAGGATGCTCTAATCTTAGATGCAGGTAGTGGTCCCGGATTTACTGCAATATATTTAAATGAAATAGGATACAAAACTGTTGCTCTTGATATAATCTCTGAATTCTTGAATTTTTATAATATGAAAGATTTGAATCCAATTGCAGCAGATATGTGCTTTTCACCTTTTAAGCCAAATACTTTTGATGCAATTATATCTATTTCTGCTTTACAATGGATATATAGAGATTTAATGCATGATTACATGCAATCTATGCTGAAAGAACTGTCTAAATCTTTTTATCATATCTTAAAACCAAATTCCAATATTATAATTCAATTTTACCCTAAAAGCAAAGAAATTATGGATAAAATTGCCAAAACAATTATAAAAAGTACAGATTTCAGTGGAAATTTCATAATAGATAATCCAAATAGTAATAAAAAAAGAAAAATTTATCTCTTATTAAGTAAGCAATAATATATTTTACTTTTTAACGCATCGATTTTTATCAATCCACTAACAGACTCTCACGAAGAATTTATCTTTATGCATAATAATTTATATATCTTTTCTTATAATATTTTTAACAATTTATTCTAAAAATTTTATATAAATTTGATGAGATTATGAAAAAACAAAAAATACATAATAATCGACGTAAAAGAGCGACTTTATTACTTGCATTTCTATTTGTTAGCCTTTTACCAGCATTCTTGTTAGATTTTATTAATTTGAAAGATAATATGACCTATGGAAATGAGATTGATAATGATATTAATGAAATTGACCTAGAATCAAGTGCTTTAGGTATACACCCTTGGTGGGATTCTGATTGGCCTTATAGGACTTTAGTAAATATCACGAATCTAGCCGGTGTTACTTTAAAAAACTATGGGGTTAAGGTAGTATTGCCTTATGCTAGCGCAGAATACCAAAATAAGGTAAATAATACGTTAAAAGACATAAGAGTTATTGAGTATATAGGCAATGAGCCTGTTGAAAGAGAATTTTATATTTTTAAGGATTTTGATGGGAATTTAGGTGATTATTCAGCAGGAAAAGCAACCATCTACTTCAATACTAATCTTACTGCTTCCAGCTCTCCTCAAACTGATACTTATATATATTTTGGAAATATGGAAATTGAAAGTAATGCTGTAGATGATGGACTTGGATTAATAAAGAATGGAGATTTTGAATATGTTCCATCTGGAGATGACCCAACAGGAAATCCCTCAATTGCTCCTCACTATTATAATCCTGTAGGATGGAATTGGTCTGATGACACTCCTGATGATATTGCTCCAAGACTTCCAGATGTGGGAGAAGATTCACAGACAAATGATACAGCCACTGAATGGTGGCAAAATTGTTTAATTGCTACAGCAGGAGGAGATACACAAGTGCGAGGAACATATACTTATAAATGGGGTTCCAACCAAACTTCGATAACTGATTCCACTGGTCCTGATGACCAATATGCTGGAGTTTTATACACAAATCCTTTTGTGGTACCTATTGTTAATGATGGCGGTGGAAAAATTTATCTGAGACTATGGCAAAATGTTAGAATCTGGGGTTTTGATGGTAGTGCTACAAAAGATTGGAATGATGGATATTTTGTTCGAGTAATCAATGCCTCAAATAATTTATTTGGTGATCCTGACCTACATCAACAATTAGGTCAATATTTAGAGTATTTTAAAGGAATCACTCATAATAATAAAGGAGGCTATTCGTTACAGAATTATACACTTGGCGTTGTAACAGGAACTTTCGATACAGATTTAGGTGAGCTAACGGGTTTTGTAACATTTGATCTAAGTGCTTATATGGGTCAAAATATTTCATTAGAATTAGGTATGTATGGGGACGAAAACATGGTAGGAAATTACGACACCGGTTTTGTCCAAGTAGATGATGTTGAATTTACTTATGATGATGATATAACAGTTGTATTAAATGAAGTTCAAATCCAGAAATCTGATATCACTGTTATTGCTCGAGATGTTGATGGTATGATTGTTCCTAATGCGAAAGTTTCACTAGTTCAAGATCAAACAGTATTAAAACAACAGACAACTGATGCAACAGGTACAACGATCTTTACGGGGTTAAATTTTGGCATATATAATTTCTCTGTAAATTATGTTTTCTCTGCAACTTATGAAGATATAGTATTTAATAGTACAAGTGAACATTTTGGCACACCAAAATGGAATTTATATAATGTCTCCGAATTGGATCATACTTTTAATTTATATTTAAATATATGGACGATAGATTTCGAAATCGTAGATTGGGATGATGAGCGCTTAAACGATGGATATGTTAAAGTCTATGATAATAAGAGTGGTACTCTATTAAAGCAGATAACACTGGTTGATGGAACAGCAAGATTTCGATGGAATAATGCATCTTATTACTATTATGAAGTTTATTTCTACAATACAAAATATAATATGAACAATTTTCTCTTGAATTCTAGTTATATTTACCGATCTAACTATGAACAAAATGAAAAGAATTATGATCATGAATTGGATTTACTTACTTATGGTCAAAAAGTTGGGAACTATTATAGAGTCTATGAGCGCATCTACACAGCGGGATCCATGACAGACTTTAGTAATAAAAAGCTAGTAAATTTTAATATAACATTGGAAAATCTCCAAGAACAAATTGATAATTTAACAATCTATTACATTGATGGAAATAACCAGACAGCTGGAAACATTATTTATCAAGATCTGGCTATGTCGGGTACTGATTTCACTGGTTCAATAGATATTGGAACCGTAGATAATGATAAATTAAAAAGCGAAAATTATAAAGCATACGGAATCTTAATCGATGTAGGAGGATATAATACTGGTGGCCTTACAGGTTCAATCAAAATCAATACAACAGAATTGACTAACATTTATAACAAAACAGCTTTATCCAAGATAAACATAAGAGTAATTGATGATTCTTATCCCTATGATCCCATTCCTTTTGTCAGCGTTAAAATATGGAACGGTACAGTCAATATACCAAGTAATTTAATTACTACATTAACTACTTATGATGATGGATGGGCATCTCATTATGAAGCAACTTATAAACCATTTATTTTTCTGACTGGTTATAGTTATAACATAACTCTTAAAAGAATAGGTGCTGACGTTCAATTTAATATAAATAACACATCTCCAAAGCAATATGAACCTCCTGGACCTCTTAACTGGTATAATTATTCTTTAAATCAAAATTCTTCAATAATTCTTGAATTTGTAGGAACACCATCACTTCCTGAGTACGAAACTCAAATAGAATTATTGGCTGATATCTCTCAAGCAGTATGGAATAGTGGTAATTTACATATAACAATAAATGTTTCTTTTACAACTAATGGAATTGATTGGTATCAAGTACCTGATGAGGGAACTTTTACATGTCGTATAGAAGATTGGTTAACTGGTAAAACAGTTTTAACGGTAGATCTGACCCCAAATTATCAAGGAATTAATCTACAAAATTATTCCATGACAATTAATTCGAATCAATTATCCGCGGGAAATAGTTTTAAAAAATATTGGTTTATTATTGAAGGAGAAATAGCAGGATACGAACCACCAGAACCATTTTATCAGCAAGTACAAGTTGATGCTGCCACTACAAGTATGAATTTGTATGATTATGACACACGTTTGATAGTATCTGAATTTGATAAAGAATTCGCAGAACTTGTTAATATTACTGTACGATATTATATTGCTCCAGATAGTCCATTAGAAGATGCAATAATAACGTTTAAATGGTTGAATCGTCCAACACGCTATTTTATTGACGATCCTATCTATAATGGATATTATTACTGTGAGATTAATATTTCAGTAGCTTTAAACATAGGAAAGTACCCTATCACTATTACGGCATCGAAAGAGAATTATACATCCCAAACAATTGTTAGTTTTCTTGAGGTTCTTGAGAGACCTACTGCTGTTAATGGTAAAACTGATTTAGCCTATTCTTCGGAAGAAATTTTGGTCCAGGATGCTGTAAATTTTACATATGAATATACTGATTTATTAAAAAGTGGTGAATTGATTGGAGATTTAGAGGTAGCTTTTTATACATGGCAAAAATTATATCCAAATGGATCTGTTATCGAAGGAGTAGATGGTTCTGGAGAATTGACACCAAATGCTGATAAGAGCTACACATTAGATTTTAATACAGAATTAAAAAGTGTTGGTACCTATTACCTATATATTACTCTTCAAAAGAACAATTACGAAGCACGAGCAGCTCTTATTGATTTAGATATAGTATTAAGAGAATTTGATCCCTCAATTGATAGACCTCAGCTAGGAAGTAATAATGATATCCAAATAAAGCAAGGTACAAATGTTGATTTTGAAATTAATATATGGGACCCAACTAGGGATGTAGAATTACAAAATGCAACAATTAAATTGAATTTTAGAGGAGTTAATTATACTTTTAGTCCTTCTGACACAACAGCAGGTCTATATACCTTAAGATTATTGACAAGAAATATTGATACTTTTATAAATTCAAAAACATTTGTTGGTAAAATTTACATGGAAGCTGCTAACTTTACTACACAAGAAATTACTATATATATTACTGTGAAGATGGAAGAAATCTTTCCTGGAATGCCAACATTCTATTTCATCTTAATAACAGCTGCGATTATTGGTGTTGTTGGAAGTGCTGTTGCATATAGAGTTATTCAACAAGCCAGAATTCCAAAACATGTTAAGAAGATTAGGAAGATAAAAGGTTCAATAAAATCCAAGAAGCGAATAGAAGAGCTGATATCTATTCCAACAAAAGAACAAATGATGGTAAAATTATTCGGAGATGAATGGAAAGAAATTGGATTATCCCTCGATGATACTTTAGGCATAAAGGAATTGAAATCTAAAAAATTACCATCAAATGATATAATTTCTAAAGAGGGAGGTGAATTTTAAAAATGCCAATAGGATTAGTAATTATGAGATGGGATATTAAAGTGAGTACTGAAATTCTCGCGAAATATCCAGAAGAACTCATTATTAGTGATGAAACTTTAATGCAAATTTATGCGGCTCATGAATATACAGGGGAACCGGGAATGATTAGTTTATTAGTAGGACCACTTAATATCGCTTCATATTATACAGGACGAGAGAAACCCCTTTATATAAATTTGCTTCTTAATTTGGATGAAGATGCTGATGCATATGAAGGAGGATTATCAGATATTTCACGGGTGATTTTCCAAAATTTCGAAGACAATGCCTACTTAGATATGATTCCCTCTCTATTTCAAAGACTGTCAACATATCCAACTTTAAATGAAGAACAAAGTTTGGCTATAACGTATCTAGATGATGTGAATCGATTAATAATAAATAGACTTAGGGAAGAAGGTGTCATTACAAAATCTGAATTAAAAATTTGGTTAAAAGATCGATATCGAGAAGGATTTTTCGATATAGACACAATCTTAATAGAATTAATTAAAAAAGAAATAATTAAGGAAACTTCAGTAAAAGGAATGCCTTCCGAATTAATCTTTCTTATAAATGATCTTTTTATGATTAGAAGACCACCAATAAAATTACTTAAGAATCCAATAGAACGGGGACTTCCTGAGAGGTTTGTTGATGAATATAATGTTGCAGTAAAAAATTTTTTCCAAAAATATAAACCCTCAGATGAAGATAATCTTAAAGTATTAGATGGAGTTATAGTCGATCCCCAAGTTTATGAAATATTGAAGCTACTAAGGATTTCAATTGTTACTAAAAATGTCTTGGAGAAACTTAGAAAAAAGGGAGTAGATGATATTGATGGAGGATTGAAGAAATTATGGGATAACCAAATGATTCATGTATTTCAAGATGATAAAGGAAACGAGTATTATGCCTTATTATCTGACTTTCACAATTCTTTGATGTATCCTAAATATATGTTAAATACAATCATTAATCAATATAGAGTCAAGTCAAAGTCGGATGGTGTTTTAATTGAATATCTTAATGTTCTTGATGATAATTATCGGCATAAAAAACCCATGACTGAAGTCGAAGAACAAGAAGAATAAAAGTATTTTTTTTAAATTTTTTTATTTTTTTTTAGTAAAATAATTGTAAGAACTTTAAAAATTATTTATTTAGTTAAATATCCTTTTAGTTTTTTCGCTTTTTCATAAAAGTCTTTATAGAGGGCATCATCTCCCAATTCAAGACATAAATCAGAGATCCTTTCAAAATATTCGGCTGTTTGAGCAATATCTCCATTTTCTAAACTGATTTTTGCCTGATTAATTAATTGATCTCTTTCAAATAATGGTTTTAATAGTGGGGAAGCATCAGTACTAATCCCTAAAATATCTGCAACAATTTGTATCATTTTATCTCGATTATCTGGATCGATTGCCACCATTGAATAAGTTTTCAAACTAAGTATTTCTTCTATTTTTTCAATACTCATAGCGTTAGGCAAATCTTGTTTGTTTCCAATTATAGCAGTATGAGCGTGGGGGGCATGTTCTCTTACCAATTCGATAAAAAATCGACTTTTTTCCACATTTTCTAATGTAGAATCTGTTATTATGAGAACAGCATCACTCCCAAGGATAAAATCATTCCATAAATAGCTAAATTGTTCTTGTCCTGCAAAATCCCATAAATGAAAATATAATTTTCCGATTTTTACGGTAGAAATTTTCCCTGTAATTGTTGGAATATGCACAGAAGGGATTTCAGTAGCACAGATTAATTTTGTAGTTGTAGTTTTCCCTACTCCTGAGAATCCTACTAATGAAATTTTAGTTTTAAGATTTCTATGAATTGAATCCATTATTGGATCAAGTAACTCCATGAGAGATGGATCTAAATTATCTGCATTATCCCCAAATGTCTCTAAAAATTCATTTTTTAATATGTTCAGTTCTTTTTTTGTTTGTGATAAAGAATCATTTATATCTGTTATAAACATAAACATTAATCCTAAATTTTCCTCTAACATGAATACAATTTTGTATTTAATATAATCATAGCTATCTTGTTCTATTCCCGTTCCTTTTTTGGAAGCTTTAATAATTTCTCGATATATCTTATTGAAATCTTCCATCGGAACTGCCTTTCCAAAATTTTTATTATATATGACTTTATCTTCCTTTAAAATATAAACTTGCCTTAACATAATCCCCAGTTTAAATCCTATGAAATATTAATAAAAAATTTTTTTTTTTTTGACTTTACTTTATAGATGAAATCATAATTTTGATATTTTTCCTTGATTCTTCAATCTAAATTTAAATATTTAAATTTTTAGAAATTAAAAATTGTAAGATAGAATTGATAGAATTATGTTAACTGATTCTAATTTAAAAAAAAGCGATCAGATAAATACATAGGAATATTGGGTGTATTATCTTTTATATCTTAAATAAATAAAACGCTTCATTCAAATTAAGTTATTTTCTCAGAGTTGAGAGATGATTTTGTAAACTAATTTTTTAACTTTTGATAACAATAAGTTTAATTTAAGCATTCATTAGATATTTCCTTAATTTTTTGTTATAACACTAAAATATTATTTTTCTGATTAGTATGTTAAATAAAAAGTTAAATACAAAAAATTTTATAATTAATGGTAAAAGACATTGTTCTTAATACACTATTAAAATTTTTTTAAAAATTGGTAATAAAGATGAAAAAAACAAAGATAAAAACAAAAAGAGTAATAGCGATAACGATTTTATTGATTTTTATATTGAGTTCAATGCTAAATATATTTCCATTCAATCCTTCAACATTAGACAATGTGAATGAATATATTGAAAATGAAGAAGAATTAGATATTATTCAACCAATATTAAGCAATGGAATAGGAGAAGATCCATGGTGGAATGGATCTTATCAGTGGAGGCAATGTATAAACATTACTAATCCAGGAACTTACGATTTAATTGATAATTTTGTTAGTGTAGAATTTGATTATACTGAATTAACAGTCAGCCCATATAATATGGACCCAGACCTCTATGATGTCAGAATAGTGGAAAATGATGTAGTAAGAAACTATTACGTTAAAAAAGATTTTCCAAGTTATGGAAATGCAACCATTTGGTTTGAAACAAGTGTTTCTGCTGGTGAGTCTGAATATGATACTTATATGTATTGGGGTAATGATACAGTAAATGATCGTGGAACTGAACATCTTAACTATGATCCATCTGGAACATGTTGGTGGAGTTTTGAAGAAGGTTCAGGAGGATACGGTTCTGTTACCACAGATTCATTAAATTATGCTGATGGGCATCTTTATGGGTCTAGTAGTAGCTATTATCCTGATTATTCTACAGATTGTGTAGTTGGATCTTATTCTCTTTATTTCGATGGTACACATGACTTTGTTTATATAAATGATTCATTGCATTTCGAAAATCCAAATGAAATATCACAACTTACTGTGAGTTGTTGGTTCAAAACATCTTTTTCATCATCTCAAGATTATACATATAATTGGGCTTTTTTAGATTTTGATAGGTCTGAATACTTCAATTTCTATATCGATTGCGACAATGATGCGAATGGTGGTACAACTGAAGGTAGAATTGGATTTTCTAGTTCTGCAAGTGGTTATTCCGGTCAAAATGACTTCTATGGTACTACAACTGATTTGAATGACGGAGAATGGCATTTTGCTTGCATTGTGTATGATGGTACTGATAAGATAATTTATGTTGATGATGGGGTAGAGGATGCTAGATGGCCAAATGCAATGGGTGGAAGAGCTTTTGGAACTGGTGTTGATAGATGGGGTTTTATTGGTGATGGTTCAGAAGCGACATACGAAAATGGAGCTAGAAATAATAGGTACTATCAGGGTTATTTAGATGAGATTAGATATTTTGAGTACCCCGTAGATCCAGATGAGATACAATGGTTAGCAAATTATTATCCAATTGAAACTAATTTTTTACCCATTACCGAACGGGCTGCTGCTGTTACTGTGATTGTAAATGATGTTGATGGAAGAAGAGTACCAGAAGCAGAGGTTTCTTTGTGGGAGAATTCTACTCACATTTTAACTGTAGATAGTACTGTTTATACCCAATCAACTCTGTCTGATGGTACTCTTGACTTTTACAATGTGCCATTTGGTACATATAATATAACAGTAAATTATACCCTGAATTCTGGATTAGAAAAAACCGTATATGATAGCAGAAATATCACAGGTGGTGGTGTTGAATTTAAGGGTTTGATTGTCTTAACAACAGTTAATACTTCCCTATGGACAATTGATTTTGAAGTGGATGATTGGGATGGAGATCCTTTAAACTATGGATATATCAATGTTAGTACCGGAAGTAGTGAAGTATTAGAGACCCTTGATTTAGATTCTCTTGGAAAAGCAACTTTTCGCTGGATAAACCGGTCTAGTTATAACTATACAATATATTACTATAATCCAGACTATACCATTCAAGCTCATACTAAACTTAATGATAGTATCATTCTTCGCGCAGGGATAATGAATTATTCAGAATTTGTAGTTATAAATATGTCCAAATTAAGCATTCGAGTAATGGATGAAACAGGAACAAAGCGTGTGACTGGAGTTGAAGTTAAAGTGCAACTAAATGGTACAGATACGGATGTAGTTACTTTAGAAACTGATACTACTGGATATGCATATGGAGATTATACTAATGATTTTGGATTTTGGTATAAAACTGAACAAGTATATAATTTCTCTTTATGGATAATAGGTCAGCAACAAACGTTCAAAGTAAATACCTCTGATAAGTGGAAGCCTGTCCTAACAAATTATTATAACTATACATTAGATCAAGCATCTACATTGGTATTTTTCATAGATGGAATAAACTTTACCCAAAGAATATCGATATTTAATAATTCAGTTGCAAACTCTTCAGTAATTTGGGGAACTGAGATGCACTTCTCTGTAATATATGAAACTTCAGATGATGGTGGAACATCGTGGACTCCTGACTGGAATGAAGGGGGGTGGACTACATCTGCAACTTGGACTATATACAATAAATATGGACAGGAATTGTTATCATTACCAATGATTCATGGAGCTTCACAAGGTAATTTTACATTATCAATAAATTCAAATCTCTTTTCAGCAGGAAATACAGTTGATTATTATTATGCTTTAGTAACTGGATACAAACCATTCTGGAATGATCCAGAGGAAATATATTTTGGAATTAGTATATACGCAAGACTAACTGATATATCATTGCACAACTATACATCTATGCCAAATGAATTACCAAGAAATGTTGGTGGTGACTATGAGGTTTCAGAATATTATGGTTTTACTGTAGATATTGTTGCGAAATTTTATGACGATGAGACTAATTCTACATTATCCCCTGAATCATTCACTTATGAATGGGATTATGGTTCAGGATCTCTGGTTTCAGGACCCCTAGCAGGTTATTTCACATTTCAAGTAAACACCTTAGCCGCTCCGAATGTTGGTAAATATAAAATTGGTTTAACAGTAGCTCTTGAAAACTACTCAGTAATCAAAGATTTTGAAATGTATATTGATATTCTTTCAAGACCAACGATGATTAATGGTAAAGAGGGATTAGACCATATAGTTGATGAAATTTATATTTTTGAAGCCATAAATTTTACATTTGAATACACAGATACTTTTAGTTCTAATCCAATCACAAATTTAGATGTAAAAAGTTATCTCTTACAGAAATTAGATGAAAATGGAGAACCAATTCCAGAAACTACGGAAATAGGCGAATTAATTGAAACAATTGACAATAAATTCATTTTAGATCTTGATACTGAACATAGATTAGATGGTAAATACTCAATTATAGTAACTTTAGATAAAACAAATTACGATTATACAATAGCATTTATAACATTGACAATAAACACAAGAGCAATAGATATTGAGTGGTCTGATATATTCGTTGATTCCAAAGTGTCCATAGATTCAGGAGCATCATTGCGATTTACAATAACACTAACAGATCCAACTAATAATTCAGCTCTTATAACTGGAGCTAATGCCTATATAACATTAAAAGGTCAAAATTACTACTTTAATGAGACGGGATTAGGAATCTATACCGTTAATATTCCAAAAATTGCAGATGCCTTCTTTATGCCTCAAACATATACGGCTACAATTACTATTGAAAGACAATATTTTTCTACAAAAACAGAAGGATTTACAATTGTAGTTAATATGCAAGAAATTTTTGGTATTCCACTATTCTATTTCTTGATGATTCTAGGTTCTGTGGTAGCTATTGTAGGTAGTCTTGTTACATATCGAATAATCCAACAACGAAGAATCCCTACATTTGTCAAAAAGGCAAAGCAAATGAAAAAAAGCATCAAGGGAAAGAAGAAAATTTCAGAATCACTTTTATATCCTTCCAAAGAAGAGTTTCTTGTCAAGAAATTAGGTGATAAATGGACAACTGCTGGCTTATCTTTAGAAGAATTATTAGGTATCAAAGAGAAATTGAAAAAGAAATTACCCGAAATTAAAAAAGAATTTAAAGGAGGTGTTGTTTAATGCCAGTTGGACTAGTATTAATGAGATGGGATGAACGTGTGGGAACTGAAATTTTAGCTAAATACCCCGAAGAAATAAATATAATGGATAAGACTCTAATGCAAGTGTATAGTACTCATGAGTATAGTGGAGAATCGGGGATGATCAGTTTAATGGTTGGATCTTTAAATATTGCATCATATTATACAGGTCCAGATAAAGGATTTTATATTCTTTTACTTTTAAATCTTGATGATGACCCAGATGCTTATGAAGGAGGTCTAATAGATACATCTAGGATTATTTTACAAAATGTGGTTGATGATGCCTATTTATCAATGATCCCTGACCTTTTCAGACGATTATCAGTATATCCTACACTAAATAACGAACAACGATTAGCATTTACATATCAGGATGAGATTAAACGGATGATACTGAATCGCTTGAGGGATGAAGGTGTAGTATCTAAGTCAGAATTAATGGTGTGGCTAAAAGATCAATATAAACAAGGATTTGTTGATTTAGAAGGTGTATTACTAGAACTTATTAAACGAGAAATTGTAAAAGAAACATCAGTAAAAGGTATGCCTTCAGAACTTATCTTTTTAATAAAGGATATTGTCGCGTTAAGAGTACCCCCTGTTAATATTTTTGAAAATCCTACTAATCGGGGGCTACCTTCTCAACTTGAAGAAAAATACAAAACAGAAGTCAAGAAGTTCTTTCAAAATTATCTGCCTTCAGAAGGGGACAACCTTAGGATTATAGATATACTTATTAATCCACAGGTTTATGAAACCTTACGATTATTGCGGACAGCAGTAGTTACTAAGAATGATCTTGAAAAACTTAAAAAGAAAGGTGTTGATGACCTCGATGATGTATTAAAGACACTTTGGAATACTCAAATGATTCAAGTTTTCCAAGATAAGAGAAATAATGAATACTATACGCTACTCTCAGATTTTTATTTGGATTCCGTTTTTCCAAAATACTTACTAAATGTTATTAAAAAAGTCTACGACCAAAAATCGAAAGCAGAACAGGTTCTAATTGAATATTTAACTGTGTTGGAAAATTCTTATATGGATGTTAAAGCAGCAGCCAAGGCTGAAGAAAAGGGTAAAATTTAATTTTTTATTTTTTTATTTGCTTTTTAATTTATATCAAAAAATTTTTGAATTGATTGATATTAATCTCAATTAGAATAATCAATAAAATAAAGTGAAATAATTGAAAAAGTTAAAAGAAGACGTTTTTGAAAAAAGTTGTGAGCAATATTTTGATATTCCTGAAGCAATGGGTTTAGATGGTATAGACATAGAGAAATATATTATTGCAAGTTATATCATAAAGCGTCCAAGAGGAATGAATGTCAATTATCTGGCACGTTTCGCTGCAATTGAGCAATCAACAGGTACATGGGTAAGAGTACCAGCTGAAACCGCAGAAGTGAGAAAATACCATGTAGCCAGAGTGCTAGGTGTATATGAATTACCACATTGGGAATATGTTGTACCAAAAGAAGAAAAGGAAAGATTATACTTCGCGCAAATTGCTTTTCCTATAGAAAATATTAAAGGTATGGGTATACCGATGCTATTAACAACAGTTATTGGTAATATTAGCATTACTCATGGACTGAAATTAGTAGATCTCGCATTTCCAAAAACATGGTTAGAAGATTTTAAAGGTCCAAAATTTGGGATTGATGGAATTCGAGAATTAATGAAAATACCAGAGCGTCCACTTTTGAATAATATGGTAAAACCCTGTACGGGACATACTGCTGATGTTGCAGCAGATTTGGTTTATAAGGCTGCTGTTGGTGGATGTGATGTTGTAAAAGATGATGAATTGATTTCAGATCCCCCTTTCAATAGGCTTGAAGATAGGATTGTGAAAGTGATGGAAGCAGTAGATAGAGCAGATTCTGAGAAAGGAGAAAAAACTCTTTATACAATTAATATCACTACTAAATTTCCAGAGATGTTTGAATACGCAGATAAGATGATTGAATTGGGAGCGAATGCTCTAATGATTAATTACCTAACAACAGGTTTTGAGGCTCTAAGGCAAATAGCGGAAGATCCTTCAATAAAAGTACCAATATTAGGACATATGGATTTTGGAGGGGCCTATTTTGGCGGAGAATGGACTGGAATGACAAGTATGCTAACCTTCGCAAAATTACCCCGAATTTGTGGAGCGGATACTGTTGTAATTCCTGCACCCTATGGTAAAGCTGAAATTGTAGAGGAACGATATGAACAAAATCTTAAAGCATTGAGATACCCTTTGAAACATATTAAACCAACTCTTCCAATGCCATCGGGAGGAATTACTCCAGGGATGGTTGATAAATGTATAAAAGAAGCAGGAAAGGACATCCTCATAGGTAGTGGGGGTGGAATTCATAGTCATCCTGATGGACCGATTGCAGGAGCTAAAGCATTTAGGCAAGCAATAGATGCAGTGATGGAAGGAAAAAATGTAAGAGAAGTTGCAAAGCAAAAGAAGGAATTAGGAATAGCTCTTGGAGTATGGGGCAGTGGAAAAACTGCTCTTATAGAAGAATAAATTTTTTTTATTTCCTTTAATTTTATTTATAAATAAGATTCTTTTAGAAGAACCCTTATTTTAGGATTAAATTTATCTAGGCTAGTTTTTAGAGCAACTTTATTACCTCTTAAATCCAAATATTCCAAATTTTCTAAATTTTTAATATATTCTAAGTTGATTAATTCACTAATTTTATTATTTGTTAAAATTAGATGCGTTATATTTTCTAATGTTGTTAAATCCTTTATATCTTCAATTTGATTATTCGAGAGATCAATTTTTTTTAAATGTTTTAGGCAATGTAGACCAGGAATTTCAGAAATTGAGATTATGTTATTCTTCCATCCAAAAGGAGTGCCTTTAACTTCGTATTCCAAATAATCTGATAAATCCAATTCCGAAACTAATCCATTTTGAGGGTCTAATTCAAAATAGACGTTTGGAAATATTAGTGTAAGGTTCTCAATTGTTAAAAAATTAATTAAAATTTGAGAAAGTTCCTTATATGTGAAATAATCGTACTTCTTAGATTTTAATAAATATTTAATGACCTTTTTGAACTTCTTATTTTCTATTCCTTTTTCTTTATTTAGATATTTGATTTTCTTTATTTTTTTAAGTTCTTTGAATAAAATCAACTTTGACTCATTATTACCTATATTTTCTAATGATTGAATTATGCTAATTAAGCAATTATATTCTGTTTCATTTTTAATCGCCCACTTTAAAGGTGGTAATGCTTTATTTAAAAATCGACTATTTATGAATTTTATCGCAGCATTTCTTATTTTTTCGTTTACCTCAGAAACGATAATGTTTTCTAAAATCGCAAAAAGTGTATCGTTAAACACACAAATTTTATCTAATATCTGTATTGCTTCAAATCTTATATTGTCATCTTCAGAATTCTCAATAAAAGAGACTAGCTGTTCAAAAGCAGCGAATCTGTTGATTTCATTTCCCTCAAATTGTTTAAAAATCTTTTTTGGAGTTAAACTCATTTTTAAAATTAAATAGAATTGTTAATTTCCAGTTAAATATCAATTTTTTAAATTTACAAGTAATTATATACTTACCTTTTAGATAACATCCCACATTTTGTATCAGTTAAAATAGTCCTATTAAATAGTAGATCTAGTTTATTCGAATTTATTATATGATAAGGAGTAGTTATAAATAATCAAAATCCCATTATAACTATAATAAGGATTAGGGGTTAATTATGAGTAAAAGATTGAAGATTTCAGTTATAGTATGTTGGTTTTTCATCTTAATAGGAATTTTATCTATATATAATTACACAACTCTAAGTTTATCATCAGATAAAATCCATGCGTCTCAAGAGCAGGATTTTACATTTTCAGGAAATTATAATGGAAATATTTCAGTAATGTATTTTGATGAAGACTCGACATTAAATACCTGGAATAACACTGATTCTGTAACGCAAATTATTCCATTCAACTTCACAAGACATGGGTATGACTATGAATATAAAGTAAATAGATTAGATATTCGAGCGGATGTTGAACTAGGGGAACTTCAAAATTTTACGATTGCTAAAAATACATCTCAACAATTAAGTTTAAAACCAGCTTTTAGGATTGCCCAAGAGTTTACTGCCCCTGAGAACATTACAAAAATTGAAGAATTAATGATTTATTTGACTTTCAATTTGACTTCAATAAATATAACTTCATATTATTTAGATCTTTTTATTTATGACGAATTTCTTCAAAATCGTCTCGATTGGGTGTGGGTTTATGATAAACGTAAAGTTGTTGATGAATGGATAACTTTCCACCCAAATTATAACGAATTTGAACCAAATAAAAAATACAATATTGTTTTCAGATTCTATCACTTAGATTATCCTAATAGTCTTTATTGGGATTTTCAATTTGATTTTTGGAAAGCTGAAAACTATACTAATCCCAGTTTTAATAAGGGAATTACAAGATATTATAATAATACTAGTGAAAATGAGGTATTTTGGACTCCATTTTCAAATGATACGACGATAGATATGTTATGCAAATTTACATATAAAGAAGAAATTGATTGGACTGAGGTAGGGTTAAAATTAAATATAAACGATGAAAATATTATTCCAAATTTTCAAGAGTCTTATACAACTTTAACCTATGATATAGATCACCCATTAAGCGAAGATATTAACATAACTATTACAAGTAAACAAATGCTTGCTTTTCTAACTCTTTCGGTTGAAATTTATTATATTTATGTAATTAATACAAATGGAACTTATAATGTTGGTGAAGAGGGTATTGAATGGATTATCGAATATTATTATGAAAATATACCATTTGGTTACCCACCTCCACAATTTTTATTCGAGAGAGATTGGGATCTTATAAAATTAGAGGATTCTGAGGAACAAGAATTAAGAAATATATATTTTGGCCCTACGTCATTATATAATGAATCCTATTATGGAATTACGACATTTTTTGGTCCCGTTTTAGAAGAAGGGACTTATACAGGATTTTTTAATTCACCAAATTATTGCCATTCGATTAGTGCAAAAGTTAAATCTGGTAATAACTTTGTAATTAGACCATCTGTAGAGTTAGGACAAATAATTAAATTAGAAGCAGAAATAATAGATCCCTTTAATCAACGGGTATCTGGAGGAACTGGGAATATTATGTTATTATCCCCTTCTGGAGATGTAATTTATAATGAAACTGGTTTAACATCTGTAAATGGAAGTTTAAGCAGCTTTGAAATAGCTATTTCATCTAATTTTGGTAAAGGAATGTATGAAGCCGTAATATTTTGGACAAATGGAAAAGAAATAGCGTATTACGCTGTACAAATAATCGTGATAGCTCCAGTTAATATTATATTCTGGGTAATTTTATCAATAATTATTGCTGCAGCTTCCACTCCTCTTGCTTTAGTTGCTCGTAAATATATTAGACAAAGGAATTGGCAAAAATCACTAAGAAATTTATTTGTCTTTACAAAAGATGGTTTGAGTTTATATGAATATTCCTTCGGTATTGAAATACAAGATCCTGGTCTTATTTCAGCTATGATTTCAGCATTAACTAATTTTGTGAGGGAAGCAACTGGAAGTAAGGAAGCATTAAAAACAATAGATCAAGAAGACAAAAAGATGATTTTATACCATGGTAATCATACTACAATAACCATGATGTCCGATAAAGACTTACCAATAATTCATAAGCGTGTAAAAAAATTTTCTGAGATTTTTGAAGGAGAATTTGATTTAAAGTTGAAAAATTGGGATGGAGAAACAACTGTTTTTAAGGATGCTGAAGTTATAGTCAATAAATGCTTTCCTATAGATGTTGAGCGTCAAATAATTCACGGTGTAAGAGGGAAACTTATTGAATTTAGAAATATACTTGAGACAATGTCCGAATCGAGAGAAATTATATCATTAATACGTGAAATAACAGATTTCATTTCCCGGTATCGAGCAATTGTAAATAAATATTACATTGATTACTATTTTGAAATAATTAAAATTGCTGAAGAAAAAATATCAGCAGCTTAATTTTTTTTTCTAAATTTATAACTTATTCTAAATTAATATCAAAAGAAAGATAATTAGTGAATTGTACATAGATATTCCAGAGATTTTCTTGTGAATCTATTTGGCGATATTTATAGTTAGTTTTAATCACTTTCATCTTTTTTGGAAGTTTTACTGTAATATTTCCTTCTCTTTTTCCTTTTAATTCAATATTAATTTTCAGTTGTTTCAATTCAACATTATAATCAAATTGTTTTATTTCACAGCATCCTTGAGTTATATGCAAATTTGAAGATATTAAAATAGGGAATTCAATTAGTTTGTTGGTTATAGGAATCATTGTTAAATAACAGCAAGAATGAGGATTAATCTTATTAATCTTAATAACATCATCTAATTTAGTTTTACCAAGAAATTTCGCATTCCAAAAATCATAAATATAAAAATTTTTTTCATTTTTGGCTAAATTCGGAATTAAATTTGAAACTTTCAATTCCTTTGAAGTAGAAATTTCATCCCAATTTATTATTGCTATAAGATATCTTTTTCCAATAATCTCTTTTGTTTCTAACGTATAGATTATTGGCAATTCTGATATAAAAGCGTCTACGACAATTGGGTCATATCCTTCTGGATTATAAGGAGGGATAAGAAGCTTAGCGTCATTAATTTCAAATTCAGATAGTTTTGACATATCATCAGATATTAAGATTTGCCCACCCGATAATCCAAAAATGGTCATTTGTAATCTAATTTCATTAATATTTAATTGCGTGTCTCGTCGTCTAATCATTAAACAATCAGGATCATTTATCCAAAAATACTTATGCATAAAAGAACGATAAAGAATATTTATCAGAGCTTCTTTGAGAGCAGGTCTTGGAACGTCTTCCAATTCTTTTGAGTTGTTATCAAATTCCCAAAAAGGAGCCGTATCTTCACTTATTCTCATTGCATCGACCAGGCCAATACAAGGACCTAAGGGAGCACCACAACCTAATAGAAAGGAGTTATCCGTTATAGCATCTCTAATTGTTTTAATTCCTTTATGACATATTTGAGCTCTTGTTAGATTCTTTATATTATAATCCGCTTCGAATGGTACGGCTGCATGCAAAAAATCAATCTTAAAATAATCAACTAAAAAATCTGTATTTTTAGATTTATTATTTTTAAATGCATATAAAAGATTAGAAAAAAATCTACTTAAATAATCGATAACTTCGCTATTTGTTAAATCTAAACTATATTGAAAAGATTTCCATTCTGTTGAAAAATGTGTTTTTAAAATTTTTCCTGATTTTTTGAGAAACCAATCTTTATGAGCTTTAAAAAGCTCTGAATTTCTTGTACCAAAAAAAGGAGCGGTCCAAATTCCTCCTCTAAATCCATTCTTTTTTATTTTTTTAAATAACCAAGGAAGCCCATTTGGAAATTTTGAATTAATATTACTATAATCTCCAATCTCCTTAAAATATCCATCATCTAACTGTATTAAATCAATAGGTATATTATTTTTATTATTTTTAAAAAATTCTAAATTTTTGACCATAAGATCTTGAGAAATATTAGTGAAATAATAATACCAACTACACCAACCTATAGGTATTGATTTATCCTTTTTTTCTCTTATGCCTAGATTAACAACTTTAGCATATTCAATTAATCCAAGATACCCAAGATTTTTAGTTCTAAAACAAATAAATAATTCTTCAGAAGAATTAATTGAAGAATCTTTAAATGAAACTCCATCCATACAGCCAAAAGCGGTAAGCAATTTTATTTGATCATAATTATCAAAATCGAGAATAATCCTTGAGAATTGATCTTTCAATGAAACAAAACCTAAAATTAGAGAATTTTTAGATTCTATAGCAGTAATAGCAGTACAATATTCACTATAAAATTTCCCCTTAATTTTGTAATCTTGATTATCAAATATCATTTTAAATATATCTTCTCTAGAATCCATAGTATCCTTCTCTTTCCCGAAATAGATTTTGCAACGACTCCAACTTTGCCAACCATTTTTGAACCAAGTAATATTGTGTAAATTTGTTGGAGTAATTTGTCCAGAGAGCCATAATAAACTATTATTTATTGTTAATGGACATATACTGTGTACAGGTAATTGATCTTGGCTTCTATCTAAAATATCAATTATCTTTACCAATAAGAAGTCTTTATTTTCATACATTTTAAACTGAATTTTAAATAATATATCCTGAATCTCATTATTTTGAGGTTCAAAGATAATCTTCAATCCATTTCCTACTAGATCTACAACTTTTTCAATTTTACTTTTAAAAGTATAATTATTTGAAGCAATTTTTATTAAAGATTCTTGTTTTTGAGAATAGAAGTTTATTGAAATATAGCAATCTTTAATTAGACATTCTGTTAATTCGTTTTTCTTTAAATTAATCTCATATTTCCCATTATTTTCTCCCTTTTTGTAGAATTTTATTCCAATTATACCATTGAAAGCTTCAAATATTTCTTTATTATCGTTAATTATCTCAATCATGTGATATCTATTACCTTTTTACTTTTAATTAGGTTAACTAATAGTTAATGAATATAACTAATTTATGTTAAAAAAATTTTAAAAGATGTAAGAAATTTAATTAAAATCAAAAGGAGGGAATTTTTTTCTTCTGGAAAATTTTTTGATTAAAGTAAACTTTAATTCATTAAAAGGTTTTAAATTTCCTGTGAACGTTGAGTTTGTTTTTTCATTAATGTGTGGATCTAATAATTGTTCAACTTGATCTATTTTTCCTAAATTTCCCTCTGAAAGCATTGAAAGAAAATAATCATTTTGATATTTCTTAAAAGTTAAAAATCGATATCTTTGAAAACCCAATTTCACTGCTATCCACCTAGGTATAGCTCCTGTATTTCCCTGTGTATTTGCTGCAATTGCTTCGATTTTTGCTGTGAGCATTGACTCCTTCATTTCTTTTTCTTCATCTGGATCATCAAATTCACCAAGAGATTCAAATTTTAAATTTTCTTCGCCTAATAAAAGTGATATAACTCCAATAGACATTGATGATAATCCAAGATAATCAATTCTAATCTCATCTTCCACATATGGGATTTCTTGATCTGTAAATATTTCTTGTAATTTTACATATTGTTCTAATATAAACTTGGTACGACGTTTAAATTCTAGTTCAATATTATGTTTTTCAAATTTATCTAATTTCTCTACATCTTTACCATCCAATATTTCTGAGAAGTGATTTGACATCTGTTCCAAGACCCATTTTCCTTTCTTATCAGGAAATTTTCCATAAATAAGATAAATTATTTTATTTTTTTCATAAAATTGGCATTTTTCTTCTTCCTGTTTATCTACAGAAATCAAGAGCATTTTGTCAAGGTCCCCATCCAGAATACCTGTAGCTATGAAATCTAAATTATTTGTTAATTCTAATAGATATGAATATTTCTCATTACTACAATAAAGTTGAGTTCTTTCAACAGAAGTAATTCCTAATAGCCTTACATATTCTCCTTTCTTTAGTTCAATTGGATCATTTTCCAATGATATATCAACAGGTTTTTCCTTTTTCTTTAGTTTCACTTTGTCTTTATATTTTGAAGATAAGGTTGTAGTTGCGGTTTCAAATTCTTTAGGAGGAAGTTTCTTATCTTTTTCGGTAGTTAAATCAAATAACTCTGCTATAAATTTCTTACATTTGGGACATAATTGATCTTTTGGATAAGGTTTTGCTATTATATATTTGCAATAAGGACATTCAACCTTATTCTGTCGTTTATTTGAATGGAAAAAAATGTTAGAAATTTATACCAACTCAACTAATAATTAGAGGTATATTAAAATAAAGAGATTATAAATATTTATTTGCTATTGTCCTAAATGCTGCAAGAAATTTATTGTTATCTACTTCAGTTCCAATTGTTATTCTAATATAATTATATAATCCAGGTTTGCTCAAATGCCGAACTAAAATCTTCCTTTCCTTTAATTCCCATACAAATTTTAATGTTTTAGATTTATCATTAAATTTTAAAAGAATAAAATTTGCATCAGAAGGTAGAACACTGATTCCATTATATTTATTTAATTCTTCAGTAACCCTTTTTCTTTCTTCTAAAATTTTTTCATTTTGTTCAAATATTTTTTTATTATGTTTAATACTTGATATGGCTGCTATTTGCCCTAGATAATTTGTATTATATGGTAATTTTACCCTATTCATCTCCTTAATAATTTCTGGATCTGCTAAAGCATAACCCATTCTTAAAGATGCTAGAGAAAAACTTTTGGAAAAGGATCTATACACAATTAAATTTTTTGCTTTTTTTAATAATGGTAAACATGTTTGGGTTGAAAAATCTGCATAAGTTTCATCAACAACTACTATACCTGGAAAATTGCCACAGACTTTTAAAATTGAAGCGTTACCAAAGGATTTTCCATTTGGATCATTGGGTGAATTAATAAAAAAAAGTTTTCCTTTCGCTGAATATGCTTTATCAGGTATAGAAAAATTCTCATTAAGTTGAATTTCATTAATTTTAGCATTATACAGTGTTGCTAATACTTTATACATACCATATGAGGGATAGAATATGACTACTTCATCATCAGGGTCAATATATACTTTAAAAATAACATCTAAGATTTCATCTGATCCATTTCCAATAAAAATAGAATTACGATTAGTAAGTGTATCTTTATCTCTTAGTAAAACATTTAAAATCTCTTTTCGCAGTTCAAAAGAAGTATGATCTGGGTAGAGTCTAATTTTATCATCAACAGCTCTTTTTATATCATTTAATACCTCTGGGATAGGTGGAAAGGGATTTTCATTAGTATTTAATTTGACCCAGCCGTCTTCTGTTGGTTGTTCAACTGGTTCATAAGCGGAATATTTTCTTAGATTTTCTCTTATCAATTTATTTAATTCCATTTCTGTATCCTTTTGTAAATTTTAAAAATATGATTATTTGAGTGAATTTCTCAAAAAAATAATAATTTAAATATTTATTTATTAAAATTTATTCTTTATCTTTTGATTTCTCGATTTTAGGTTTTATTAGATTTTAAAAATTTAAATTCTCAAATCTCAAAATTTTTTTTTTAATGAAGTCTTAAAATTATATAAAATCATGATGAAAACCTAATGACAAATTATGACCTAATTTTCATCCATCCACC
>JBHLOG010000022.1:29620-38523 GCA_048940765.1 Promethearchaeota archaeon
TTAAATTATATGAAAATCTAAATTATTCTTTAATTCAAAAAAAAAACTTCGAAAACTCAATTTTTAAATTTATTAACACTATTTTATTAATAATATAAAGTTATGATAAAATAAATTGAATAGGTGATTAAGATCGCTTCATACGCGTTAATGTTCGATGCTCGCCCTGGAGGAGAAATTGTTCCAATCCAGTGGAGCAAAGACAGTTTCATATCGGAAACATCAATTATCGTTTTGGATGAGGGTAGTGAATCAGTGTTTCTCTGGCATGGTGCTAAGCAAGGATTAGTTGCTAGAAGAACAGCCCTTAGACAAGCTGAGTCTCTCAAGGGTCATGGATATATTGTTGGTAAAAGTATAATAGGGAGGGATATTAAATATATAAAAGAAATTGATGCCCGAAAAGTCGGAAAAGTTCCAGAAGATACACAAATGAATGATGAACTTCAAGATATTCTAAATAGAAACTATACAGCATTAGATAATTTCATTGTAACTTTTCAAGTTGGAGAAGTTGCTCCTGTAGCTGTGAAAAAACCAACCCCCAAAATAGAAACAAAACCTACTCCAAGTCCTATAATACCAAAAAAGGAAGAAGTAAAAACTACTCCAACCCCTGCAGTAGCACCTACACCTAAACCTGTGGCTACAAAACCTGCTATTCCAGCAAAGATAAAAGAAGCAGGTTCAGAATATGAAGTATCAGAACCATTGCCTTCAATTAAGCCAGAGACAAAAACAGCTCCAGCAATAAAAATTTCCCCCAAAGATCTAATTACTGATGCGAAAAAAGCTTTTGTCTTTAGTGCTATATTAGAACATTATGATGATATTTGGATTTCAAAAAAATCTGATGGAAGTTTTGCAGTTGAGCAAATGGATGGTCCAATTTGCCAATTTTCAATTAAAGAAAGTTCAAAACTGAATTTTACAGCAAATTCCTTCTCCGGAATGGATCCAAAGATAAAGACTGCCATACAAAAGAAGTTTATAGAGCTAAGCAAATTATTATAATTATTATTATATTTTTTATTATATTCTTTTTTATTATTTATTAGATTTGAGAAGAGAATTTCGTCTTTATTTTAAATAAAATTGAAGGATTAGAAATGAAATTCAATAAGTTAGCACGTCTGTTTTCAGAATTAGAAAGTACTACAAAAAGGCTTGAAATGATTGATCTTCTAGCAAAATTTTTTGAAGAAATAAAAAACACAAAAAATTTCGAAGATTTAGATAAAATTGTTTACCTCTTACAAGGTTATTTAGTACCAAATATTAAAAAGTTTCCAAAAATGGGATTGGCTGAAAAAATGATAATTGAAGCGTTATCGGTTCATTCTGGAATTGATGGAAAAAGAATTAAAGAAGTTCTAGTAAAAAAAGGAGATATTGGAGCTGCTGCGGAGTTAATATTAGCAAAAAAAAAGAAGCAAAAATCATTATTCGATTATAATATATCAAATGAAAAAACAGGAATTTCAATAGAAATCTCTGAACTATATTCAGAATTAAAGAGAATAGCGTTAAGCGAAGGTTCTGGTTCCCAAGATGCTAAATTAGGGATATTAAGAGGATTAATGAGGAGATGTTCTCCATTAGAGACAAAATATTTACTGAGAATAATAACTTCAACATTAAGAGTAGGGGTTCAATCACCTACAATTATAGAAGGGTTATCTCTCGCCTTTACAGGTACAAAAGATAATAAAGAGTTCATTGAAAGGGCTTATACTTTATATCCTGATCTAGGTGAAATTGCAAAAATATTAGCAGAAAAAAGCCTTGAAGAAGTTAAGAAGATAGATATACAATATGGAACTCCAATTCTAAGTATGCTTGCCTCTAGGGAAGTTTATACAGAATTTATTAGTAGATTAGGTGTTCCTTTTATAGCTGAACATAAATTAGATGGAGAGAGACTTCAAATCCATAAAAGGGGTGATAACGTAATCTTATTTTCAAGGCGTTTATTAGATATTTCAGACCAATATCCCGATGTATGTCAAGTTATAAGAGAAAATATGCATGCAGAAAATGTAATATTTGAAGGAGAGGTTGTAGCCATGGACCCATTTTATGAAAAAATGCTCCCTTTTCAAGTTTTGAGCCAAAGGAGAAGAAAATATGATGTTGAGGATATATCTAAAAAAATACCTGTTTGTTTATTTGTGTTTGATCTTTTAAAATTTGGAGATGAATCATATGTAGATGAAGCATTACCAAGGCGTCGTAAAAAGTTAGAGGAAATTATAGAAGAAAGAGATGAATTACGACTTGTTAAATCTGTAAATATAAATTCTACTGAAGAATTACTCGAATTCTTTCATAAAGCTAGAGAAGAAGGTACTGAGGGAATTATGGCAAAATCGCTACAAGAAAATTCAATATATCAAGCAGGTAATCGCGGTTTTTTATGGCTTAAATTAAAAGGTTTAGAAGGGGGAAAGTTAAAAGATAGTATAGATGTTGTATTAGTTGGTGCTTTTTATGGAAGAGGTCGTAGAAAAGGATGGTATGGAACATATATAGGAGCTGTTTATGATCCTGATAACGATCGATTTGTAGCATTTTCGCGTGTATCTTCAGGATGGACAGATGAGATTATGGAAAGTCTAACAAAAGAAATGAAGCAATATGAAATAGAGAGAGTAGCAACTAATGTTATATGTGAGGATAAACCTGATACGTGGCTTCAACCTGAAGTAGTAATTGAAATAATAGGTGATGAAATAACAATCAGTGATAAATTTTCAACTTTAGGTTATTCTATGAGATTTCCTGTCTTCCAAAGATTACGTCCTGAAAAAGGACCGAAAGATGTGACAACAATCCAAGAAATAAAAGAATTATATGAAACTCAATAATATTTTAATAAAATTCTACAAGCAGATTTGAACACCTTTATTTCTTAAAATTTTCAATGTCTCCTGGGTTTCTTGAAATTCGTTGTCTCCTAAATATAACTCTTTTAAAGAATAGAGAGATTCAATTGATGTAGGAATAGTAACCAAATTATTTCTTGATAAATTTAGATATTTAAGTGATTTTAAATTACCAATACTTTCAGGGATAGTTTCCAATTTATTATCACTTACATTTAATATTTCTAGGGAAAGGAGATCTCCTATATTTTTTGGTAGATTAATTATTTCATTTCTTTCTAAATTTAAAATTCTTAAAGAATTAAGAAAATTTAAGTTTCTAGGAAGAGTCTTCAAAAAATTGCAACTTAGATTTAGAACCTCTAGTTTATTCAAATATTGAATTGATGGTGGTATTTCTTTTAATTGATTGTCATGCAAATCTAATTCTCTTAATGATAAGAGATTTCCTATTGTATTAGGCAAATTTTTTAATTGGTTTAACCTTAAGTTAAGAATTTGTAAATTCTGTAATTTTCCAATTGATTTGGGAATTTCTTTTAGTTCATTTTTCCATAAATACAGTTCCTTTAGTGTTTTTAAATCTCCAATAGATTCTGGAATGCATTTTAGATTATTAACATTTAAATTTAGACTTTCAAGTGATTTAAGAGAGCTAATCCAGTTAGGGAGAAAAACTAATTGATTATACCTAAGAATTAGAACTCTTAAGGAAGATAAATTTTTAATTAATTTTGGTATAGATGTTAAACCTTTGAAAATAAAATCTAACTTTGTTATTTTGCATTTTTCGATTTTATATTTTAATCGCCAGTAAGTTTTTTCTAAATATAATGTTGTAAAGTAATTAATTAATATATCTGCCAATTCACTTTTTAGAATTGCCTTAATATCTTTAGATTCACACATTAATTCAAATCCTAATCTAAAATCCTTTTTTCTAATTTTTTTAACTTCTTCAAGTAATTGTAGTTCAGTAAAATGATTTTGATTTTTGACAAGATTATTAATAATTTCAATAACAGCTTTATGAATAGTCTTTAAACAAAATGTTGACTCTTCATGAATTAATGCCCATTTCATTGGTTCTAAAGCTTTATCTAGAAATAGTTTTTTTAAAATTAAAGCTGACGCATTTCGAACTGCTTCATTAGAATCAGATATAAGTAAATATTCTAGAAATTTGTAAGTATTTTTACCTATAGATCCCAATAAACCTAATTTTTTTATACTTTCGACTCTAATATTTGCATTATTACTCCCTTCAGCTAAAGATAATAATAATTCAGTAGCAGACTGTTTATCTAATTCATTTTTTATATATTTTTCGTAAATTTTGCTAGGGTTTATCTCCATTATTCTGAGTAAATGGGTATTAATTTTTTAAATTACTGCTTTTATTTAATACGATCCCCATACTAATAACTATTTATATATTTTTAATCCCTTGTTTTGTAAAATTTTAAGTGATTCTGGAATCTTTCTAATATATTTATTAAAATTTAAATTGAGAATTTTTAATGAAGAAAGGTTACCCAATGAACTTGGAAGTGATATTAGATTATTCCCCCATAAATTTAATTCTTCCAATGATGAAAGAGAATCAATCCATTCTGGAAGAGTAGTGAAATTATTCCAGCTTAAATCTAACCTTTTAAGATACTTTAAATCCTTAAATGATTCTGGTAATTTTGCTAGTTTATTGTTCCTCAAAATTAAAGTTTCTAGGGTTTTTAGTGAACCAATTTCATTTTGGAGTTCTTTTATATTAATATCATAGAGATCTAATTCTTTTAAGGAGTTCAGCTTACTTAAAATAGAAAAATTGAATGATATTTGATTACTACCTAATCCTAATATTTCTAATGAACCCAAATTTTTTATCCAATCTGGAAGAAAAGTTAATTTATTTAAACCTAATTCTAATTGCTTTAAAGATTTAAATCCTTCAATTGATTTTGGTAAAGAATTCAACTTATTTCCATGTAGATCCAAGATTTCTAATGATTTCAAATTACTGATTTCTTTTGGAAGCGATTCTAAATTGTTATGTCTCAAATCTAATTTTTTTAATTTTTGTAATTTTCCAATAATGCTTGGAATTTCACTAATTTTATTATATTTCAAAATTAAATATTCTAATGACATTAAAGAACCTAAAGATTCAGGCAAACTTCTAATGTTATTATTGCTAAGATCTAAATGTTTAAGATACTTAAGATTATCAATTTTTTTAGGTAGATTTGCAATTCTATTGATCTTTAAATCTAATTTCTCGAGATATTTAAGAGTTCCAATGAATTCTGATAATTTCCGTAAAATATTCCATCCAAAAACATTATTACTGATTCCTGATAAATCTAATGATATTACCAAACCATTATTTAAGTTGTACTTAATATCTTTGAATTCCTTTTTGAAATGTTTAATGATAATATAATTGTTTAATACTTCAGAAAGTTTTATATTTGTAAAATTATAAATTTCCCCAGTTTTGAGTACATTTTGAAGACTTTTATTGAATTGATGGATCTCAATATTTTTTATATTATCGATTAAAAATGATTTAGCTTTATTGCTAATTATTTCCCCTAGTGTAGAGACAATTGTAATCAAACAAATTATAGAAATATCATGATGGAATGCCCATTTCATTGGCTTAAATGCCTTTTCTATAAAATTTTGCCTAATAGCATTTATAGCTGTATTTCTTATCTCTTCATGAGAATCAGAAATTAAAAGATTTTCAAATAGATTAAAAAGTTCTTCACTTTTTGAACCAATTTTTATTAGTATATCAATACTCTCAATTCTTTTGTTTGTATCATCGGAATTATTAATTAAGGTAATTAATTGATCTATTGCAAATTGTTTTTCCAGATTTCCGTTTATTAATTCCTTGTAAATTAAACTTGGGGATAATTTCATATAAATTAGATATGTGTTTTTTAAAAATCTTAATTTAGATGAGAAAATTTATTGAATTATTTAAATTAATCCAGCAACATTGATAATTTCATTAGCAATTTCTTTTGGTTTGATTTCTTCAATAAAATGCCCAAAACCTTTTAAAACTTTAACATACCCTTTAAGTTGAGGTAGATACGTCAGCCATTGTCTAATGACTTTCCATTTTACTAATGGATCCCACTTACCAAGGATTGCCCTAATACCAATAGATTGACCATTAGGTCCCCAGATATCGCTAATATTATCCTGAATGAAACGATAAAATGATGAAATGTCCCTTTTCCCTAGTTGAGGTTCTAAATATATGTTTCCATACCCCCATACAGGTGTTTGAAGAACTAAACGCTTTGAACTAAGGACATTTGACATTGATTTAAATTGTTTTTTAAATACCTTTTGCGCAATTTTCTGTTTTTTGCTGAAAATTCCTGATTCATACATCGATATTTCTTTAAAAATTCTATAATACATTATAAATAATCTTCTAAACCTAATTCCTTAATTTTCTTTTTAGTTGCGTTTTCAGTATTTCAATTATAATTTTATAGTCAAATCATTTTTCCTTTTAAGTTCATTTAAAAATGCTGGTACTTGATTAAATTTATTAAAACTTAGATCTAAGATTTTTAGATTAGATATTAAACTAATAGATTTTGGGAGTGTTTCAAGTTGATTTCCCCAAAGATTTAATTCTTCTAATGAATTAAGTTCACCGATCCATTCAGGAATTTGAGTAAAATTGTTCCAACTTAAATTAAGTTTCTTAATTTTATGTAAAAATTTGAACGTTTCTGGTAAATGGGAAAGTTGATTGTTTCTTAAAACCAATATTTCTAAAGAAGATAAACTACCCATCGATTTCGGCAATGTAGTTATATTATTGTCATATAGATCCAATACTTTTAATAATTGAAATGAACCAATCCATTTTGGAATTATTTTTAATTTATTTCCACTCATACCTAGACTTTCTAATGATTTAAGCGATTTTATAGCAGTTGGGAACTCTAAAAAGTTATTCCACCCTAATTCTAATTCTTTAATTGAATTTGGTAGTTTAAATTCTATTTTTTCTATTTTATTTCCGTGCAAGTTCAAATTCTCGAGGAATTTGAGAAATTTGATTGATTTAGGTATTTTATTAAGTATATTATTCCTTAAATTGAGTGTCTGAAGTAATTTTAAATTACCTAAAGATTCAGGTATAGATCTTAATCTATTAGATTTCAAATTTAGATGCCTTAAAGATGTTAAATTTTGAATAGATGTTGGAAGGTTGATTATTCTATTATAACTCAAATCTAATGAAATAATTGAATCTAATTTTTTTGAGATTTCCGAGATATTCATTAAATTATTAAACCTTAAATCAAGAACCTCAAGGTGCTTTAGATAACTTATTAATTCGAGAAATGATGTTATAAAGATACCTTGAGGATCTATGTTTGTTAAATCTAATGTAGTAATATAGCCGAAATTATCGAATTCATATTTTAAATAGCCGAACCGAATTTTTAAAAATGAGATAAAATAATAATTTATCAAAATATTAGCAAGTTCTTGAGTGGGAATATTTTCAATTTTTCTTGTTATAAAAGAGCTTTTTAAATTATATTTATGTTTTTGATTATAAAGATTGTTTAGCTTCTCCATTAAAATGAATCTAGATTTTAGATTGTTAATTTCAGATAATGTGGAGATGACAGTAATTAGGCACCGTAAGGATGATTCATGTTCAAGAGCCCATTTCATAGGTTCTAACGCTTTATCTAAAAAAAAATTTTTTATCTGAGATGCTGCAATATTTCGTATTGTTTCCTCCGAATCAGAAACTAGTAGATTTTCTAAAAGTTTAAATACTTTTTCATCTTTCGCTTGGATTTTTTCCAAGATTTGGAGGCTCTGTAATCTAGTATCAATATTATCAGTATTTTCTATTAAAGTAATTAGTAATTCAAGAGCAGAATAATAATCTAGATCCTTATTTCTTAAATTCTCATAAATTGCTTTTGGAGTTAAAGGCATTTTATTAATTTTTAAATTAAAATTTGTATAAAATTAGACTCTTTCAATCATCATCCCTCCAAGTCGAATAGGACCCCCAGTAGCATTGTAAATTTTTTCTGCTTTTCTTAATTTAGATTCACTATGAGAATACACTTTAAATACAAGATCTCCCTTTTTAATTTTTGCTCCCTGTTTTTTTATTATTTCTATACCAGAAACTTTAGAACTTGGACATCCTGCAGCTTTAGCAATCTGATTAATTATTGAATTATTTACTTCAACAATATAACCATCTTTAGTTGCATAAAAATCTTTCATATGCGGTCCTAATTCGATATCTTCTGGTTTGATTTCTGGATCACCGCCTTGAGCTTCAATTATTTTTTTCATTTTTTCATAAGCTTTTCCAGAACGTAATATATCTTTAGCTAGACTTTGTCCCATACCTTTCTGTGCTTTACCACTCATTTCAAGAATGATACCTGCTAAATCAGTAGATTTTTCTATTAAAGAATTTGGACCCATAGAATAATCGCGTAATAGTGTAAGAGCTTCTTTAGCTTCTATAGCGGGACCTACAGCATGACCTATAGGTTGATGAGCTAATGTGAGCGCACATTCTGCTTCAATCCCTACATTTGCCGCAATTTCTTTAAATAAATAGGCAAATTGTTTTCCCTTATCCGGTGTTGCAAATTTAGTTCCTTCGCCTACAGGTATATCAAGTACAAGCTTTTTAACTCCTAATGACAATTTTTTTGTTAGAATTGAAGGTATCATAAGACCAATAGGATCCATATGTAAGGGGCGTTCGATTTCAATTAATATGTTATCTGCAGGTGCTATTTCAAGTGCTCCACCCCATATAATACAAGCATTTTCTTTGGATACAATTTCTTTTAATTCTGTCGGTGTGAACGCAACAGGGGCTAATACTTCCATAGAATCTGCGGTTCCAGATGGGGATGTTATTGCTCTTGTAGAAGATTTTGGAATTGTTAATCCTGCTGCTGCAACAATTGGTACTATAATAAGAGAGAC
>JBHLOG010000136.1:0-9029 GCA_048940765.1 Promethearchaeota archaeon
TAGCCAAACTCAAAACCAACTAGCTGAGTTCGTTTACGCATATATTCTGCGATAGTTCCTTGCTTGATTTTTCCTTCATCATCTGAACTAATTTTAAATCAACTCGAAATGTATTTTCTCTCAATTAATCTTATTAAAATAAACTATAAATAAAAATGAATTTATTACGAAATTTTTTGGTTAAATTATAACACGTTTGATATATATTCAAATTTATAAATTTTTGATTAATAAATCGAACTTTTCTTTATTATTCACTGTTTACAGTAAATAAATTAATATTTAAATATTTTCATCAGAGAATTAATTATTAAACGATTTTACGCTTAGCAAAACAGAATTGTGTAAAATAGGTAATATAATATTGATTTAAAGTGTTCTTTTTTTATAAACTTCTAAGGCAACATCAATTATTTTGGAGGCAATAAATCGTTTTGTGTTTCTTTCAACATGAGTAATATGTTTTTTTTTATCAATTATGAACACTTCATTATATTTACTATTAAAACCAATATCTTCCCTACCAATATCATTTGCAACGATTAAATCAATCTCAGACTTAACAAGTCTATTATATGCTCTTTCTATTAATTCACTTTTAGAAACATTTGTTTCTGCTTTAAAAGCAATAATAAATAAATTATAATCTTTTTTTCGTGCTACATCAATTATTTTTGGAGTTAACTTCATATTAACATGTAATTCTTCTACATTATCAGAGGATATTTTTCCCTCAATGCAATCGACAGGTTTATAATCACTTACTGCTGCTGCAGACACAAAAAAATCATAATTATTATATGAGATTTCCTCTTTAACAGTTTTTATGAAATCATCAGTAGAAACAACGTGTTTGGTGTTAATATAATCTGGAAGTTTCACCATGCATTCTCCAGCAATTAATAACACTTCAGCGCCTCTAGCAGAAACTTCTTTAGCTATTTCTATTCCCATTCTTCCTGATGATTTATTTGAAACAAACCGAACTGAATCTATTGCTTCTCTTGTTGGACCCGCAGTGATCAGTATTTTCTTTCCCTCTAAATCTTTCTTGGTAATTAATAAATCAATAACTCTATCGATTATATCATCAATTCTTGCAATCTTAGCTTTTCCTTCAGAAATCCTTGGACCTAAAATTTCAACTCCACACTCCCGTAATTTCATCTCATTTTCCTCCAAAATTGGATGTTTATACATACTTTCATGCATTGCAGGAACGATAACAATTGGTATAGAAGATCCAAATGCAGTTGATGCAACCGTTGTAACAGGTGTATCATCAACTCCGTGTGCTATTTTTGAAATTGTATTTGCAGTAGCAGGACAAATTAGAATCAAATCAGCTTTTCCAACACTTCTAGGTCTCTCTCCTGCTAAATAAACATGCTCAACAGCTCCCGTTAATTTAGTGATTACTTTATTCCCTGTAGCCCATTCCATTAATGCGGGATTAATTAATTCTGTAGCTGCTTTGGACATAACACATATCACTTCAGCACCCAATCTCATAAGTTCTCTAGCTATAATTGGAGAAGAAATCACAGCTACTGAACCAGTTAAACACATACAAATTGTCCTTCCACTAAGAATGGTTCCCTTACTTTCAACAATGTCCTTTGATGGATGTTGAAAATTAATTTTTTTCATAGTAAACCATTTTTATTTACAAGTTATCAATTAAACTTTCAGATTCTATGTAAATAAAATTTACGCATAATAAAAAAACTAATGATGAAAGATTATCTCTCCTAGTAAAAATTCTAATTCAATTTTATTATTGAAAAAATGCTATTAATGAAATTTAATATCCAGATTACGAATTCATATTCTATTTTTAGTTATGATTTTAAATAAATTAATCAAGATAATGGTGGAGAATATTTTATATGGGAAGGAAAAAGTAATTTTGACGATATTCCAGATAATTTAATTGAAGCAATATATAAAATAAGATATGGAAAATTCTGGTTTATATCAGGTTACGATGCTATTTATGGGAAATTACAGTTTGAAAACTAAGTTAATACCTTAATTATTATTATTTGAAATTTTTAGTTTTAAATTTAATTTTAAACTAAATTCATGAAATTTCTTAAATTTTTCAGGTTTATGAATTGAATTCCCCTCTACTTTGAGAATGTCTAAAAATTTTTTACCGTAATATGTCTTATTAATTTCTGACACATCATAAATTACCTTATCTTTATCATAAAATCTAATGATTGGGGATGATTCAAATTCTTCCCTTCTAATCTTAAGAACTTCATTAGAATATTTAAAAAATGGAGTATTTTGCATTCTTTTCAAATCAAATATTATTGTACTGCCAAATTCACGTTCTTTTAATATATTCTTTATAATAGAATGGATTTCATTTAAAAATCTTGCTTTAAATTCTTTTAAATTAATCTCTGGATAAAGAGATCTTTTTAAAATTTCTGTATAGGGAAGATCTAATCCCGCTAATTCATTATTTAAATTTAGTAAGGTTAAAATTTGATCAGTATTATGAATGAGATCCATTTTTAATTCCTCAAATATATAATCTCTTTCTTTAAAAATATAATTTAATAAAAATTCGTTAAAAGCTTTTACAAATTCATTATATTTTGGCACAAACATTCTATTTGGGTTATTAACCACGATTTCATTAGCGTTAAATGGACTAACTTCCTTATTTAAAACTGCTCTTACAAGTGAAAATGGATAATATCCTTCTATAAACTCTAATCCCTTAGAGATACTTTTAATAGCATCCTTAAATGAACATTTTGTCAATACATTAACTGTTTTAATAATATTACTTTCAATTTTTACAGGAGTTTTTTTACAATAACACAGATCAAATGGTTTTAAATCATGAAATAAGGAGTTATTGTAATCGGGAATTATAATTTGAGACCCAAAGGCATTAACAATACTTCCTTGAATTGGTTTATTTGCTAAATCCCACTCAATAATCATTATATCTTCTGAATAGATATTATCAACATCATAACTATATTCTATACTTTGAGTTGATAAAGATAATGCATCAATTGATTTTATTTCATACTCTTCAATTTCTCCCCAAAACTGTTGTCTGTAATAAAAAACATCTTGAAAACTACTTAAGTCGTCTAAAAACAATTCCTTCATAATAAAATAATTAATCCCAATTTCAGAAGATTTAATTGTTTGTTCATTTAATCCAAAAAAGCCAATACGAGAAATTATATAATTATAAACTGGATTACTCATATTTTTTTCATTATGTTTTACAATATAAGTGTTTCTTCTTTTTCTAAACTCGCCTTTTGCGCGTATTATATTATATTTTTCCATCAATAATTTTAAAAAAGCAAATTTTTTGAGATAGACTTTTTTTTCTAATTCTTGTATCTCTTTTTTATATTTCTTATATTCATTATAAAATTTTTCTTTAGGAATATTAATAACTCGAAATTGCTTTTTCAATAATTTTAATTTGTCAATTATGCAGAAATTATCAATTTCGGAATGGAAATATTCAATAAGTTTACTTTTTAAAGAAACTAACTGAAATTGGGAAAAAATGTCCTTAAAATTATGATTTAACTCGATTAATTTTTCATGATTCTTTTTTATTAAATAGATTGACAAATAGTTATCATTAAAATTTGAACTATTTACCAATATTCTTAATTTATCAAAATATGAGGCAATAAATGAAATATCTTTAAATTTTAGCATCATATCAATACATTCAATAATTCTAAGAATATCAAAAAATGAATATTCAGATGCTATATTTAAAAACTTTTTAAATCCGTCTTCGATATAGGTATTAAATTTTATAAAGTAATGTTCTAACTCATTTTCATATCCATTTTTCAAAAATTCAAAGAATTCAATAAATAAATTATTGTTAATTGCTATATTTAAGTATGTTTCAATGATACCTTCACTCTCAAACTGATTGATTATCGCTTTATTTAAATAACTTAGTGCTTCAACACAATTGTTATTATCAAAACAGCGATTAGCTAAGAGCAAAAAGTTATTGCTTTTTTTATGTGAACCAATATCTTCGGAAGTTAAGCTATAAGTTTTAAAATTTTCTAAAATATTTTGAGCAATATTACTTTTAATAATTAATAAAATTTTAATTAGATGAACACAAACTTTTTTCTCTCTTTCAGAATGAATAAGAAATGATGGGCAATCATGAAAGATTTCGTTATTCTTTTCATCTATTATAAGATGAAATTCACGCTCATTATCCAAAACTATACTTCTTATATTTATGGGATCTTCTTTAATATCAATAATATTAATTTTGTTAGTGAGAAATTTAAGAGATTTTTGATATAAATTTAAACCAAATTTATCAATTATAAGACTTGATATCGATTTTTTTGCCATTTTAATTAGAATCTTGATTTTATTATTTCTGATATTAATTTGGGAAACTCATTCCAGTCTTTAATTGTAAGTAATTGCCCTCCCGCTATTTTTACCATTTTTCTTGCTTCTTTTAAATTATAGGATAATTCAGGACAAACTAAAATGAAATCTACTCCTAAAGAACGCATTTTTTTAAATTCCTGCATTGTATCCTTGAGATCAAAAATTTCTGCGTCTGTGAATAATACATTTAATTTTTCACGGGAAGTAGAATGATCTTTAAATTGTTTATTCGCCCACTCAATAGCACTCTGAATTCTTGTACCACCTCGGGCAGTAACAGAGAGGAGCTCATCAGCTAATTTTTCTAAATCTATTTTTTTATCTAATTCTTTCAATACATGAGTATCAGATTCAAAAAAAGTGATACCTATCTCATCTTTACGCAATCCATAGCACAACATTGTCACACAGATACTCATATAAGCAAGTTTTTCTCCACTCATACTACCTGAAATATCAAGTTCAAAACATGCGGCTCGAAGACCTTTCGCAGTTTCAAAAACAAAAAAGTCATCATATCTTATATGATCCAATTTTTTACCTTTTTCTAAGATGTTGTTTATAGTTTCCTCAAGATCTATATTTTCAAAATCGTCTCCTATCGAATATGGTCTTACGATATTAATTGGGATTGGTCCTGTTGTAGAACTACCTAAACGTGCTCTTGAATAATAAATACCTAATTCAATTAACATTTTTTTTGCTAATTCTTTTACTTTTTGTTTTGTTGTTTCTGATAGATTTTTTCTGTGAATAAACCATTGTTTAAGTAAATTTTCTCCACTCCCGGCAGATAAACAGGAGATCATTTTATTCTCCCCTTCCTGACCTCCAATTTGGTGAGCACTTTTTAACGCTTCACTTAAATTAAGATTCCCAAGAGCTCCTAATGCATTTCTATTATTAGAAGCTAATGCGCTAGCAGTTAATTCTTTTATTCTCTCATAGTTTAATTGATCTTGAATTTGATTCATTAAATTGCTTAATCTTTGATAATCTGCTTTTTTATTCTCTACCAATTTCTTGAGTAATTGGTAAGTTGGTTCGATTAATTCAAAAATCTCATCCTCGGGCATCTTAAGTTTTTCTCCCATTTCTTTTATAACTTCTGATTCTGGGTTCAATCCTATTTTTCTTAAAAACTCAGTAGCATTTCTTAATTGATAAGGTGTTTCACAAGATTCTAAAGTTAAAGAGGTGAGATTTGGAATATTTTGTGCCATTTTCTGGCTACAATGCATATTTTGACAACTATTCATAAGTTGTTGCATTTGATTTGTAAGAGATTTGAAAGCCTCAAATTTTTTATTTTGAGACATAGCTTCTTTTATAGCATTTTGAAGTGCTTGATTAAATAATGAGTTCCATGATTTGTTGGCAAATGCAGTTTTTGTTAAAGTTTCTAGTGATAAATTCATTTTGAAATTATTCTGTTGATCATATTTATCCATTAACGATGATCTGAGATTAGTTCCAAAAAATTGATCTAGTGAATTTGCTAAATTAAAATTATGTTCAAATGAAGATTGGTCCATACTATTATTTAAAATTTTATCTTGATTAAAATTGGGAGGTTCTCCTAAACGTTTTGCTGATTGAAATAATTGATCTAAATTTTCAATTTTGTTTTCAAGCTCACTTTTTAGACTATCTAATTTTTCTTTAGAAATACCACCAGTTTCTTTTAGAAATTTCATGGATTGAAGTAAATCTTCGAGATTTCCTGATTTTAACAGGTTATTTAGATCAGTATCAATATTTTGATTATTTAAGGCTTTACTTGTAATTCTTTCCCATTCCCTTAGAGATTGTTCTTGAATTAAATCATTTAATCCTAAGTTACTCCCAGCTTTGAGATCTTTTGGATCTAAGGAATTTATCTTTTGAATCATTCGATTTTTCGCTTCTTCAAGTAATTTTTCAAATGAAGTAATTTCTTCTTTATATAATTCAGAATTATCATTGAAGAAATTAAGTGCAGATTTATAGGGTTCTTCACTTCTCTTTTGATTTAATTGTTTCATGAAATCTTCTAATTGCTGAATCATGTTTGTATCAAATGATTTTGATAATTCAATCTCATCTATCAGATCTTGTAATTGGTCTAATTCTGATTTTATCCCAGAATTTTTCAATTCATCCTCAAAATAATCAATTTCAGTTTCAGTAAAGAATGATTTAACTAAGTCTTTCTTATAATTTGGAAAAAGAATCTCAAAAGCTATATCTTTCGCTAAATTTTGGTTATCTGGAAATGAGGTAACTGTACTAATTTCAATAAAGTCATTAGGAGTAATTGATCCCTTACGATAAAATCTTGAGACGATTAGATTTGGTATTGATAACACTTGCCTTGGAGATGGCATTTGAATTATATCTGGATGATTTCTCATCCTTCTTATAAACTCTACAGCAAACTCGCAAGGATTTTCAGGAAATACGCCCAATTATTTATCCTCCTAGGGTTTTAAGAATAATATTTTCTATAACATTTTCTACTTTTACTCCTGGTTTAGGTTTTAAACTCCCCAATAAAACGTGACGAGCAATTTCTGATAGATAAACATATACAGATTCTTTTTCCTTCACTTTTTTCTCTTTTTCTAATATTCTTTTTCTTGCTAATAACTTTGCTATAGCAATTCCAGCTCTTATAGAAGCAGGTATTTCAATATCAATTTTGTTTTGCCTAGTTTCTTTAATAATCGAATATATCAATTCTAATTCAGATTCTTCAATAAAGAAGTGTTCGGGTAAATTAATTCTTATAATATCTAATTCAGTAGATTTATCTGGATAAGTTAGTTTGATCCAAACTTTTATTCTATCTTTTAGAGCTTCAGATAAGCGATGAGTTCCTGATAATTCTTCAGGGTTCATTGCGCATATAAAGAAAAAATCTTTATCTGCTTTTATTCGCCCTAAATGGGGGATTCCAATGGAAGCTTCCTCTAAGGGCTCTAGTAATGTATTTTGAGAATATTCTGTAGCCCTATTAATTTCATTAGCTAAGAATGTACCCCCTTCAAGCATCGCGTTTAATAATGGTCCGGGATTAAATGCTTCTAATACAAATCCCTTCTTTAATGTAATTGCTGGATCAAATGAACCAATAAAATGAGAAGGTTTAATACTCTCATCCATGGTTAACCACTGAAAACTTTTATTTTTATTCTCTTTTGCTCTCAAACTTGCAAAATAACGACACAATATAGTTTTTCCAACACCCGGCGGTCCAACTAATGCAGGAAATAAACCTGTTGATTCAGCATCTCTTAATAATTCTAATGCTTTGCCATATTGACCTGAAAGAACTATGTCAATTTGTTCTTGAGAGATATCTTTAATAATTTGTCGGTTAAATAGCTCTTCAAATCTTTCTTTATTTATCATGTTTAAATCTCAAATGCATTTTGAATAAGTTAACGATTTTCTTACATGAATATTAAGTGTTTGTTAATATTAAACTTTAAAGTTAATAATTAAAAGATATTATATTTTCTTAACCAGTTTGATTGAATTTCAAACAAATTCTTTTATAAGTTTACCTTAATATGATAGATCCTTATTTTGAAGAGAAAAATTTCATTTTATATCATGGAGATGCTTTAGATATTCTTAATCAATTTGAGACTGATATGTTTGATTTGATCTATGCTGATCCTCCCTATTTTTTATCAAATAATGGTATTACATGTTCATCAGGCAAGATGGTTTCGGTTAATAAAGGGGAATGGGATAAATCAAAGGGTTTTGATGAAGATATCAATTTTACAGATTCTTGGTTAAAAGCTTGTAGAAGAATATTAAAGAAAAATGGTAGTTTATGGATTTCTGGAACGTTACATCTCATCTACAAAGTGGGTTATCTGTTGGAGAAAAATGGATATGATATTATTAATGATATCGTGATGTATAAACCTAATGCTCCCCCTAATTTATCATGCAAATATTTTACACATAGCCATGAAATAGTATTATGGGCTCGTAAATCTAAAGAATCACAACATACATTTAATTATGAGAAAATGAAAGCTTGGAATAACCCTAAAGATAAATTGAAAAATAAAGATAAACAAATGAGAAGTGTTTGGTCAATTCCTTTGTTATCTAAGGAGGAGAAAGAATTTGGTAAACACCCCACTCAAAAACCACTAGAATTATTAAATAGGATAATTGCATCTTCTTCAAATGAAGGGGATTGGATATTAGATCCTTTTGTTGGATCTGGTACGACTGGAATTGTATGTAGTATTTTAAACCGAAACTTCATTGGAATCGACTCAAATAAAGAATATTTAGATGTGGCTATTAATAGATTTAAAGACAAGAAAAAAGAGAATATATTGTTTTCTCCCGAATCTAAAAAAGATTTAATGAAATTTATCTAATTCTATTAAATTCTAAAGTTTCTTTAGAAAAATATTATAATAACGTTTATTAGAATAAGCAATTATATTCTTAATTATACCGAATTATTGATAATACTTAGGGATATAAATGCAGTTAGAACAAACTCCTCCTTCATATTATAAAGCAAGAATATTAAAAATGAAAAATAAAGTGTTGATGCAACCCCATGAAATTTGTGTTGAAAG
>JBHLOG010000137.1:0-8829 GCA_048940765.1 Promethearchaeota archaeon
AAATCATTAAGAGCTAAATCAATCCTTTTTACTAATTCTGGTATGTTACTTTGATCTATAGAACAATAGGCAATTCGGATCCCATTAATTTTTTCATCTAATTTTTCAATTGGGATTATTCCTACCTTATATTTCTTTAGCAGGTGATCAGCGAATTCTGTTGCTTTAATTCTGTTAGGGTTCAAATTTATAAATAGAAAAAATCCTCCTGAATTAGGATCAATAGAAATATCATGATTCTCTATTTTCATTATTTCAGAATTAATACGTTTATACCTTTCTTCAAGTAAATTTTTTACTTCCTCTCTTGACTGAGTAATTTGTTTCATATCATTCTCTAGAAATAATTTATGGGTTAATTGTTGGTAAAAACTATTACAGTTAGAAATTGTGGCACGAGTAAAGCCTTCCAATTTATTATTTATTTCAGTTTTTAATTTTTCCAATTCTTCTTCATTATTTATCCAGGAAGGTTTTAACCCTAATGTAATAAAGCCAATCCTTCCACCATAGATCAAAAGTTCTTTAGTTATTCCATCTAATTTAATAGGAATTATATTTTCATCTAATTGGTGTAAATCATAGAAGATCGACTTTTTTATTGAATCAAAACCATATACATATGGTTCATAAGCATCGTCAACTAACACTATAAATGGTTTGTTATGTTTTATTTGACTATCTTGGAGCAACTTAACAAGTTCAGAAGCTTCAGTTATCGTAGGAACATATCCCGTAGGATTATTTGGAAAATTTAAAAAGATTATTATTTTATCCTGAATTTTAGCAACTTCATCAATAGCTCTTCTCAATCCTTCAAGATTTATTTTATTATTTGTAAAAAATTCAAATGATTTTATTTTTGCTCCAATAAATTTGTTAATAATATTATCATAATTACCCCATCTCTTATTTGGAATAATGATTGAATCGTTGGGATTCAAAAAAAGTACACAACTTTGGAATATGCCGTTTGTAACTCCTGCTGTGATTATGGGTGTTGTAATGTATCTTTTTAATCTGAACAATAGTTCACTTTCTTCATTTTCATCATATAGCGATTTACTAATTATCCAACCTTTCCAAACATTTCTTGTTTCTTGTAAACCGCCAATGGAAGTATATGGAATAACTTGATTCACATGCAGGTTAAAATAATCCTTAACTTCCTTGAGATAACAAGGCATCCAATTGGAATTTCCTCCATCAATAAAATCCTTCTCAAATCCGTAAGCTGCTCCAATTGTTCCATTGAATTCTGCCTCTTTTTTTGCTCTTCCAGACCAAAAAAAGATTCCCTCTGGGAGAAAAATTCTTTTACCTATTTCAGAAAATGCATTATATAGCGGAGTTTTTTGTACAATATCAAATTTCATATTTAATTTAACACTTTTTATGAATTTTAAAGAAACTTATCTATGAATAAATAATTATGTAAATTATCTCAAATTTATTTAATGAATTTAAATATTAACATAAATTAAGAAAAGATTATGAGTAATGAAAATAATTTTGAAGACTCTGAAAAAGAAAAAACAGATGAAAATATTTTTTTAAAAGGCTGGAAAAATTTCATTGATGGAGCAAAAGATGGATTTGAAAAATTCAAAACATCTTTAGAAAAACAGACCAAGAAAAATCAAGAAGTATGGGAACAAAATAAAGAGAAAGTAGATGGCTTCTTTAACAAAGTAAAACAAGATTGGGATAATCAAATTAAAAAATGGAATACAGAAATAGAACAACGTAAGTTAGAAACAAAAGAACAATGGGATGCTCGTAAACAAAAAATTCAACAAGATATCAAAAATTGGCAAGAAAAAACGAAACAAGAATGGAGTGATGGTATCAAATCATTCAGAAGAGGGTTCTTTAAGGCTTATTTCTGGGCGATATTGCTTATAATACCCATTCTAGTAATAATTATTATAGTAGTTCGACTGTTAGGAATTTAAATGATCGAAATTTTTTTAATTTCTTTTATTGTCGCTCTTACTGGTGCTTTATCACCAGGACCCGTGTTAACTTTCACTATTTACAAATCATTCAAGAGCAAGAACCCATACAGTGGGCTTTTTATTGTAATGGGTCATGCTCTTTTGGAGTTTTTATTAATCCTATTATTATTATTAGGAGCTTCTTTTTTTTTCCAAAATTCCATATTCCTCATATCAATTGGGATAATTGGGAGTATTTGTTTAATGATTTTCGGATTTTTCACAATAAGGGATGTATATAAAAAGCAGTATGAAGTTAATTTTAATTTAGAGAATGAAAATATGAAGGGTTTTAAGGGAAATAGTTTTCTTGGTGGCATTTTTTATTCAATAACCAATCCTTATTGGGAATTTTGGTGGGCAGTTACAGGCTTAACAATTATGATCAGACTAAATGTATCTTTTCGGAATCCATTAGGATTACTTTTATTTTTTTTAGGCCATGAATTAGGGGATTTTGTTTGGTATGTCCCAATTTCTCTTTTTATCTATATGGGAGGTAAAACCTTGAATCCTAAAATCTATAAATACGTTTTAATAGGGTGTGGAGGTTTTATGATAATTTTTGGTATTTATCTAATTCTTAATCTAATAATGTTACCACCGAGTTTGTGAATTAAATAATATTTAGTTCTTATAAAATGAAACTCAAGAAAATAGACGAGAAATTATTATTTTTCAAATTATTATTCATCTTCACTTTCGAAAATTGCCGAATGTGGTTCGAGGAAGTGATTTTGACACATTGGACATGAATTGTATTTAGAAAGCCAAAACGCAACGCATAAATAATGATATGTACTTGCACAAAATGGGCATGTTATGACTTTATCTTTAGCAAAATTTATGAAATTGTGACAAACAGTACAATGAACATCTGATTGAGAAATTCCTTCTCTAATTTTAACTTTATTTTCAAGAATTTTTTCTAATTTAGATAATTCTACTTGATAAAGCCCTAAGGAATTATTTAATTGATTAATTTTAGAATTTATCTCAGAAATTCTTTCCTTTAATTCTTCTTCTGCTAGTTTTTCTGCTAAAAATGATGATAAAGCAAAATTAAGAGGTAAACCTTCAAAATTTTCTGTTTGTTCAGTAATTTCTGTAATAGTAGCGAATAAAATGCCTTCTTTATCAAGCAGATCTTTAAAACTTTTGAATATTTTATTTAAAAGTAAAGATATAAGAAATGTCAATTGTTGTTTTTTTCGATTTATACTATCTTCCCACAGCTTTATTACTTGATAAATATCAACATCCTCAGTCTTTGCAGAATCTATTTTTTTATATACTTCATCTTTAATTTTCTGAATTTTAGTACTATAATTATTTAAAATTTCTTTTATCCTTTTTAGCTGTGGAAATTCTTCTTTAATTATTAACGATGCTTCATCTTCATAAATTCTTATAAGCTCATTTACTTCTGAGATTTTATTGTTTATATAATTCCTTATTTCGACTCTTAATTCCTCATCTTTAACTGTTTTAATGAATGTTAAATATTCATTCTTTCTACGAAAAATTTCGGAAGATAGATTTAAAAATATTTTTCTCAACGGCGCTGTAATATTTTCATAAGGACTTAGAAAATTCTCAACCCTTAATACCCAATCTTCAATATTGTTAATAACAGAAGCAAAATTATCGATTTTTTGATAGTAATAATTAGCTATTTCTTCAAATTTTTCTGCTTCACTCACATCATGAACTTTTTCTTGAAATCTCTTTTCTAATCCAATAATATAATAATCAACAGCTTTAGGTAAAAAAGTACTAATTTTTTGATCTTTAAGCGCTTTAAGATTAATGTCTAAATCATTTTCCTTTACCTCAAGATCCTCCAATTCAACTAAAATATCATTTAACTTACTTTCAATTACTTGTTTAAGTAAAGGTTGAATGAACTTTTTTAATTGTTGAATAATCTCTTTCCTTTCAAGGATGTTAATAAACTCTTCTCCTTGATATACTTCAAAAATTTTGTTTAAATACAGAAGATAAATTATGTCCGAAAAATATTTAATCTTACTTTCATCTTTAGATAGAAAATATTGATAAATCTCATCAAAATGAAAGGTTAATAATTCTTCTTTTCTATCTTTTTTTCTTTTTCCTGAAAAAACCTCATTTAAACTTTTAATAAAAACAAGAAGTTCTTGAATATCATCCCAATTTTCTAAAGTAGGGGTTATATTATTTAATTTAAAATTTAAATTCTTGATTCTATTGAGTTCAGTCCATAGGTAGACTTTATCATCGTAAATTTGCTTAATTTCTTTAATTGAAGATTCAATTTTTGTACTAAGAGTATAAATTTCTTCAATAAGAGCTTCTATTAATGATAACGACTCGTCAAATTGAGTGGCATTTTTTGCGATTCTTTTAACATTTCTAATATTTAAACTAAAATTCTGTAAATTATTTGAAATATTTTTTAATTCACCTAAAAGTTCATATTTCAAATAATAAAAATCTTTATTATTTTGAACTATTAAGTAATTTTCTGTAAAAAGATTTAAACTTTTTAAATACTTCGAATACTTCTCAAGAAGTCCAGAAGAAATATGCAACTTTGATTTTAAATAACTGTGAATTTCAGAATTTTCTACATTTTGCAACTTAAATTTTGTAAGTTTATCTTTAATTTCTAAAATCTCATCTTTAGTAAAACCATGAATCCCCTTGGTCTCATAGAATTCATTACTTGAAAATTTCAACTTTATCTTACCCAATGCAAGCAAAAATGTCTTTAATAATTAGAAGATTTTCATAGAATAAAATTTTTATTAGTAAAAAATAGAAAATCTGAAAAATAAATCCAAAGAAATAAAAAATTATTCTCCTAATTCTTTAATTTCAATAAATTTTTCTTTTGCACCATCTTTGGTTATCTTAAGTATATCAATTCCATTCCCACTCATAGCATCTCTCTTAATGGAGTTTCTGATTGCTTTTTCAACAAGTTTCTCACCTTGAGCTATTGTCATATCTTTTTTGTATTCTGCTTCTAAAATACCAATTGATAATAACATTCCTGTACCAGCAGTCCCAAAATCATCCTCCATAAGCGAACCAAGAGCATCTAGAGTGTATAATTTTGGTCCATCTTTATCCATTCCAGCTATTACAAGATTTGTATATAACGGCATCATTTTACGACTATAAAGGTAATTTGAAACCATCTTTCCCATACTTTTTGTAGAAATTCTTTCGCCAGTCTCAAGCTCATAAAGATTAGCTTGTGCTCTAAGGATTCTCACCAGTATTTGAAAATCACCTATAAGTCCGTAGCATGTTAAACCGATATAATCCGTTATCTTAAATACTTTTTGGGTTGATTTGTTAGTAACAGTATAACCCCAAGTTGCCCTCCTGTCATTTCCAAGTACAACACCATCTTTACATTTAATAGCGACTCCTACTGCACCTGGAACAATTATTTCTTGAGCCATTCAATAATACACTTTTTAGGATTAATTACAAAAATTAGCTTTATTTTGATATTATAAATAATTAGAATTAATTAAAATTTTTCTTTTAATTTATAAAATTCTTCCTTTAACCTTAGAAAATAAAGAAAATTTATTCCATTTCTGAATTTACTGCTTTTAATATTATATTTTTCCCTATGATCCATAGATTGAAATTATTATTTACCTCTTAAATCAATCATGGCTTAATTGATATGATCAAATAATAAATGGGATAGCATTGGATGATGATTATTATTTTTAATTAAAAATTTTTGAATTCTCTATTAAATTATAATAAAACTATAATTTAAGGATAATTTAGCCAAATTTAATCTTTGAATAACTTTATTTCTATAAAATTTAATTCATCTTTTTCGAATGGGTGACTATTTTATGATCCTCCAAATTATGATATTATATTAATTGAGGATAACATACTTTCATTTTATATTTATTAATTCGCCATTGAGTCATAGTATTATAATTTTAAAAAGTCTTTTTATCATAATTAATGTTTGAATAATTATGACACTAAAAAAATTAACTCATCTTTTTCGAATGATCAGCCATTGAATGATCATAGATGATGACTCCTTATTTATTACAAAAATTTTTTGTCGTGATTTTTTTTTTATTTCAGTCTTGAGATTCTTCTGATTCTACATAACATTTAAATAACTCTTCAGATATTATATTATCTAAGAAACTTTAAAAATAACCAAAAAAAAAATTAAAGACTCAAATTATAAAAAATTTGGAGGAATGAATTATGGCAAAAAAGAAACATTCTTTCGCATGGAGCCCAATTCGTCGATTGATGAAACAACAGGGAGCAAGCATCGTAGCAAGAAATGCAGTTGATTTATTAATTGATCATTTAGAAAAGACTGCTTCTGGCTTAACTGAACAAGCAAGAGCATTCACAATGCATGCTAACAGAAAGAAGATTACAAAAAATGATCTACTCCTAGCGATTAAATACAAATAAACAAAATTATGGGCTAAAAATAAACCTTTTAATCATTATTCTTTTTTTTCTTGTTTTTTATTTGAAATCAAGCATTCTAAAATTGAATTAGATTTAATTCTGATTTTATAAATTTTTGTAAAACTTTTTCTTTAAATACCCAAAATACATAATATTTATGGAATGGAGGTTCATAAACTAGCTTCGGTTTTTATAATACAAGAATGCAAACTGTGCAATGGAACTGGTAAAATTAGGATCTATCGCAATGATTTAGAGGAATTTGAAGAGATCAATTGTATTAAGTGTTATAAAGACGAATAGAATAGAAAAACGACCCCCTATAAGAGATGTTAAAATGACAGAGAATCTTTTGCTGAATAAAGATCTGTTAAAAAAAGCAAATGAAGAAGAGAAACATAATTTAAGTAAATACGCCGATATTATTGTAGAAATAACAGAATTTGGGATCTGTTTAAAAATAGTATAGATTAAATCTAAATAGCTAATTAAAAAATATATACTTTAATTTTCTGGGTTAATTCGGCCCCCAAGACGATAATAATTGAAATCACCACCTGTAGCCCAGATAATTGGATGAATTTTTCTCCAATCCATCTTAATTTCACCTTCTTCTTCAACGAGATATTGTAAATTTACATATGATTTCACAACTCTACCAATTATTCCTTCATTACGTTCATAATCAAGGATTTCATGTACTTCACATTCAATATTTATTGGACATTGATGAATCATAGGGGCAGTTTTTAGTTCTCCATAGAAATTATCAAATAATTTACTTTTGTCAAACTCGCGACCAGATTGACTTCCACAGATGTTCGTTTTTTCCACAAGATCCTCCGAAGGGACATTTACGCTAAATGTCATGTTTTCATGTATTCCAATTGAAGTATAACGTTTTTTCGATAAACTAAAGAAAATATACTTTCCAAAATCAAATGGACAAGAATATCCAATGACTAGATAATTAGGCTTATCTTTGACATTTGCTCCAACCAAAATTACTGGTAATGGGCTTAGAAGATTGCCTTCAATACTTTGTTTATTTAATTTCTCTCTATTCATTTTAATCAAACAATTATACGAAAATTTTATTTTTCTTTATATTCTTTATCAATCTCATGTACAGCTACAAGTTGTTCTCTATTAACTTTATTCTCTTTTTCTCTAACAATCATAATGATTGAAAACATTATGATAACGATACCGATAAGATGAAATATTGTAAATGCATCACCAAGAATAATATAAGCGAAAAACGCTGTGCTGAATGGTGTAAGTGAATTGATAATTGTAGCTGTACCAATCTGGATGAAAGTTAAAGTTTTATACCAGAAATATAGACTAAATCCATAATCAAATCCCATAAGTAGAAAAAAAATGAAGTTATTTGGATCAAATATTATTTTAAGGTTTTCTAACGGGAAAAGAATAATATAGATTACTAATAATAAAATTCCACTCATGAAATTTCGTATAAATATAAGTTGAGTGGGAAATAATTCATTTTTGTCAAATCTTACCTTTGTTAATGTATGAATGAATGTGAATAAAGCCACACTCACTATTAAAATCAATACACCGATATTCAATTTAACTAAATTAGAAAATCCTAAAGTTATTGTAAAAATGAGTCCAAAAAATAAAATAAAACAAAACAATAATTGTATTTTAGTGACTTTTTCATTTAAAATGAGAAATCCAAATAATAGAGCAAAAATAATTTCACCTTTTAAGATTATAGTACTATTTGTTGCTCCCGCAAGTTCATAACCAATATATAGTAAGATTGGAATAAAAGAAAAAGCTAATCCTATTACTATTAATAACATTATATTTTCTGGCTTTTTCCAACCATTTAATAAAGAATTAAGATTCTTATTTTTACCAGGATTGGTTTCTCCAATTGAAAGCAGCTTTTTTCTTTCAAAATAATATAATGGAAGGAAAATTATTGCTTCAATTAATGCTGTAATAGCGGCAAAAATGTAAGGATCTATAATTGATGGTCTTGAATTAGCAATAACTGGTTGTAATCCTACTAGGAAAACCCCTATTGTTCCAAAGATTAATCCTTTCTTAGTATTACTATCCAAGGCATCCACAACAATTGCATATTATATCTCTTTTTAGTTTTTAAAAAACAAACTTTTCAAAAACTATTCTTTTATTAATTCTTTTTTCTGATATATTGAGTTTGCTAAGATTAGCTACAACAATTAGTATTTGTATTTTCTTGCGTGCTAGGTCCACAGCAACTGCTTTGTTCTACCAACCCTTTTTTTGCATTTTTTGCTACACCTCTGGCGTTCCACAAACATCCACATCCTTTCCTTTCGTTCAATATAATTGCTTGTGTGGGACA
>JBHLOG010000138.1:0-8824 GCA_048940765.1 Promethearchaeota archaeon
GAAGTGGAGACATTCAAACGATATCTAGATAAAACATCGTTGAATCAGATAATTAAAACAATTTCAGTAATAGATAATAGGATTTTAATCATTGATGAATCCTATCTTAAAAAAGTTGTTCTAGGTAATAAATTCGATTCATCCATCCGACATGGTAAATATCTATTAGTAAATATTGGACAAAGATATCTGCTAATGCATTTTGGTATGACAGGAGATTTGGAATATTATAATAAGAAAGATGATGAGCCTAAATTCAGTAAAGTTATATTTCATTTTAATAATAATTTTAATTTAGCTTATATTTCAGTCAGAATGTTTGGAAGAATAGACATTGCTGAATCGATTGAAGATTATATTAAAAAGAATAAATTAGGACCGGATGCATTTAAAATGAGTCTTGATCAATTTAGGAAAGCTTTAAAAAGAAGAAGTGGCATTATTAAAAATCTATTATTAAATCAAAGTTTTATTGCTGGTATTGGAAATATTTATTCTGATGAGATTCTATTCCAAACAAAAATAAATCCTATGACTCGAATAGATTCACTTGAGGAAAGTAAAGTAACAGAGCTTTTTTCTAACATTAAAAAAGTTTTACAAGTTGGTATTGAAAAGAAGGGCGATCTGATTACATACCCTAACCATTTTCTAATTCCTCATCGTAAAAAAGATGGTTGTTGTCCAAATTGTAATCATGAAATCGAACGTATTGAAATATCAGGAAGGCATGGATTTTTTTGTCCAAAATGTCAAAAAGAATAATTCTAAATTATTAATTGTGTAGGAAACAGAGATTAAATTAAAATCTAATAAAAATGATAAAAGAATTTTTTTAAATATAAAAAGAAATTAATCTGCTTCAACTCATAAATTCTTTTAATGTAGATATGTATTTTTCAATTTTCGTTTCTGAACCTTCTGCAGCTGGTCCTTCAGCTCCGTTCATTTTTATTTCAAGAAATTCAGGACAGACTTGTTCAATACATCCTATTTTCTTAATAGTCTTTTTCATTCCTCTAATAAAGAGACTTTTCCATACCAATGCATGGGTTGAAAAATAGGCTAATTTCGCAATTGGTTTTGTTATTGCTTTATCTAATTCGCGAAAATACTTTCTTATCTCTGGATCTGACCTGAAAGCAAGAATTCGAACCGCAATTATCAACCCGTAGGGCTCGTCTTTAGCAATATCTTCAGGTGAAACATTTTTGATGTTAGCTACATTTACATCATAGCTATCTTTCAAACCTTCAGCTAATTGGTTTGAAATCTTCTCAGAATTTCCATACATAGAATTATGAATTATCCAAATCTTTTTCATTATTATAACCTCAAATTATATTTAGAATCTAAATACATTTTGTTTATATTATTAGAAAAGGAGAATTTTATTTGAAATTTCAATAGTCCAATCTTTATTCATAATATCTCACTTAACAAAATTTTATTTAATTTTCATTAAATATTTAAGCTAATTTTAAAAAAGTCTAATTTTTTAGAAATTCTACTAATTCTTTTTCTACTTGCTTTCTATTTAACATTATGAGATTATGTCCATATCCTTTGTAAAGAATTAATTTAGCATTTGTTTTTTCTGCAAGAAATCCGCAAAAAATATGTAACCTCTTATATGAACTATTGAATAAAATTCTATTTTTTCGAAAATTTAAAATTAAGTCTATAAATACATGAATATAGATTTAAATCTTAATTATCATAAGAGTGAAAGGAGTGGAATCGATTAATCAACGAGGATTAGGGCAAGAGCATCCAAGAAGTAGTATAATACAATTATCCGCAGCAATTATTTTTTTTCTTATATGGATTTTAGATTCTTTTATTTTCATGTTTTCCACAATATTAACCCTCTATATACCATTTATTATTCAGCTTATTTTATTTTTAAGTCTCTTAATAATAGGACTTGGTTTAATATTCATAACAGGGCACATTTTGTTTCATGGAGAAGGTTCTTCAAAGTTAATAAAAACAGGAATTTTCGCTTATACAAGACATCCATTATATCTCGGTATTCTTATAATATATATAGGTTTTATATTTTTATCAGTTTCGTTGCTTTCAATTATCGGATTTATTATAGTCTTTATTTTATATAATCGGATTGTCAACTTTGAGGAAAATGATCTTGAGAAAATTTTTAAAGAAGAATATTTAGAATATAAGAAAAAAGTCGCTAAATGGATTCCATTCATTAAAAAATAATTTATTATATAATTTTATAATAAATTAAAAATTGGATTTTTTAATTATGAAAGCTATAGTTTATGAAAAATTTGGCATTCCAGATTTGCTCGTGCTAAAGGAAGTGGAAAAAACCCATTCCTAAAGATGATGAGTCACTAAAGTAGTAGAATAGAAAAATTGACGTTATTTTATACACTTACGTGAGAAATTTGCAAGATATATGTATTTGGAAAGATACTGAGGAGTGTAATGCATGCCCTATTAAAGATAAGCTAATATGTCATTTTCATAGAAAATATTTATTTAGCTTTATGGGATTTTTTTTAATTTTTGTCATTACCGCTTTTATTGGGGTAATAATTGCCGGTTATGGTTGGTTTTTATTAGGTTGGGTTGGTTTTTGGTTATTTTTTTTTGAATTTTGGGAAATTCGAATTCTTTGCAGCCACTGTCCTTACTATGCGGAAGAAAGTAAAACGATACATTGTATTGCGAATTATGGTAGTCTTAAACTCTGGAAATATCATCCGGAACCTATGAATATATCTGAAAAGATTCAACTAATAATTGGTTTTATTATTCTTGTTGGTTACCCATTATTCTTTTTAATACTAAGTGATCAATTTATCTTCTTAATAATTTCCATTATAGAAATTTTCACCTTCTTTAGTTTTTTAATTTTAAAAAGGTGTGGTAATTGTTTAAATTTCTCTTGTCCTTTTAATCGCGTAAAAAAGGAAGTTATTGACTGTTTTCTTAAAAGAAATCCGGTAATGAGAACAGGATGGGAAGAAACAGGATATATGATTGATTCTTAAGAAGCATCATTTAATTGATAATTAAATCCTTGATTTTTCAGAATTTTCAAGATTCCATTTCTTCTAAATATAGTGATGAGTTTCTTCACTTCTGGAGGAGGTATACCATGACTTTCAGCAATAATTTCAATCATAAATTTAGGAAATTTCTTATAACTTTTTTGTAAATGATGAAGTGCTTCCAAAAACTTTTCAGAGTAATCATTTTCTGATAAAACCATCCTTCTCAACCTTATTATAAGAAAAAAAATCTTATTTTGATACTTTTAATATTATTAATTCTATTAATCCTATGAAATATCGTATATATAAAGATTAGTGTAGGATGCAATTAATGTGGTGATAATATGTCACAACCTAATACTTATAGTATAGAAGTTTAAGTCTAAAGAGTAGTATTATACCTTATTAAAGGAAGCAAGATTAGAGTATTGTTATAGAGGATAATATAAGAATTTTAGAGAGTATAAAATTTTATTTACTTTCAAAATCTGGGAATAGTGTTTTACATCGATTAGGTCTAGGTCTAAATTTACTTAATTAAGTGACAAAGGAAATATTAAAAAATTGATACTAATATATTGTTAGTTTTTAGAGTCTGATTCACAATAGCATTTTTTTGTATCTAGTATTTCATCACCGCATGGACATCTTTTTGGATGCCCATATTTTTCACAAATTTTATTTATAGTATTACATGATAATAGAAGATTAAGCTTTGCGCTCTCTTCGTGTGCTTCTTCTATTGTCATTCCTAACTCATTATAAAAGAGTAATTCAAGAAGTCGTTCATGTCTTAACAATTCTTTTGCTAAATCAATCCCTTTATTTGTTAAGAACACTTCATAAAAGGGTTCATAATTTACATATCCTTCCTTCTTTAGCCGTTTAACACAACTACCAAGGGTTGAATGTTTAGTACCGAGTTTACGAGCCATTGGACTTATTTTTATAGGTTTTCTGTTATTATATAAAAATTTTAATACTTTATAGTCTAAATCTATCATCATTTCATTACCCCAATTTACATTTAACTTAAGGACTAAAAATTTGTTTAATAATATCATCTATAGTGCTATCATTTGGCTTTCCATCATATATTATGGTACGATCCATAAGTAACAATCTAGTACAATATGGTTGTAGCAAATCAAGATGATGATTGATTGCAATAATTGTTATATTAAGTTTATTATTTAGTTCGACCAACAATTTCATCAAATCTTTCACCATCACAAAATCTAAAGCACTTGTAGGCTCATCAAGAAGTAATATACTAGGTTTTGAGGCTAAGGCTCGAGCAACCATTACTTTCTGAAGTTCTCCTCCAGATAAATGCCCAATTGGTCGATTTTTATATAGTTCCATGTGAACCATATGAAGCGCTTCTTCTGCTTGGTTTTTGTCTTCAAGTCTTAAAGGCTTCATAAATCCAACTTTACCGAATAATCCCATTTCTACTACTTCTAATACGGTTGCTGGGAACGTTTTTTTTACCGAAATATTTTGAGGAACATAACCAACATTTGAACGTATCTTTTTAATATTTTCAGAACCTAATACTTTAATTCTTCCTTTATTTGGTTCAATAAGTCCTATTATCGTTTTAAGAAAAGTAGTTTTTCCTGAACCATTTGGACCAAAAAGACCAATATATTCTCCCTGATAAATTTTCACATTAATATTACTTAATGCAATTATGTTCCGATATTTAATGGAAATATTATCAAAAATTATAACCGGCTCCATTTTATAACCTTTTTCATTGTATTGTAAAAAATTTAGTTCAAGTTCATTTTCTTCTTCTCATATAAAGAAATAAAATTAAGAGTGCAATGATTATAGCCCCAAAAATAACAATAATCCACCATATATTAACCAAACTTGGTGGGTTAATGGGGTTTCCTAATGCCCATATATCGTACTGTATTAATTGTGTATAATTTGAAATTAATACTTGTTTTTCATTCCAGATAACTTCTACAGTTAAAAGAGGTGTGAGCAAGGCGATTTTGGATTGTGTTTCCCTAGCTATTTCATAAACATTCTCAGTTCTATGTTGAGGATCTGTCACAATAAGATGGCATCCTTCTTTTCTCATTATCTCTATGATATTAGCAATTTCTATTGCCGAAGGTTCTTGATCTTCTCCTTTTTCTATCGACGCTAATCGAGTTAGATTTAGAAGATTCTCATGGAATAAATAGAAATAAGCAGGATGATTAACAACAACTTTCATCCCATTAAAAGTTGATCTTGCATTTTGAATTAAAGTTAGTAAATTATTGAGAAGTGTTAAATAATTTAATGTATTATTTGAAAAAATCCACTTATTTGAAGTTGAAGGTTCATTAATCCAGAGGGTATGATTTATTTCTAATGTAAAATTTTTCATATTTTTAGGATCCATCCAAACATGTGGATTGATAAATCCTAGTAAAGGATCTACTTTAAGCATTTTTGAATTAATTAAGCTAATAATTTCTGCGTCTTCCCATTCAGGCCGCCACCATGGCTCAAGATCCTCTAATCCCATACGAAAAATAATATCCGCATTCTCAAGAGCTAGAATTTCACTAAATGTCGGTTCGTAAGAATGAGGATCTGCTGATCCAGGAACAATGACAGGGATATCTTGTCCAATAATTTGTTCAACTACATGTTCTATTATTGTAAGGGTTGCTACAATTTTTAACGAAGTATTTGCTATTTTAAAAGCATTTAGAGGATACAAAATCTTTTTATTTGTGTCACATATATTCAATCCAATACTTCCATTTAAGAAAAAAATGATTAGGACAGCAAACATCATCCTTTTATTCCTCGTCACATCTTTCTTAAAAATTAACATTCTTAATCTTACGAGGGAACATATTTACGATCATTCGTATATAATTTTATTTAAACTTTTAGATGGTATTTCATCATAATAATTTTAAAGAAGTGATTACTTCTTTTATTCAAAATTATTAAAAAATCTTAGAATTGATTTTTAATCATGTTATTTGAAGACTTTTTTGCATCTTTAATAAATCATTCATTCCTCCAACGTGCTTTAGTCACATCGATAGTTGTAGGGGTAATTTGTGGTCTTGTGGGTGTTTTTATTATACTAAGAGGTTTAGTTTTTATGGGAGCAGGAATTGCACATTCTTCTTTCGCAGGAGGAGCATTAGGAATTCTCTTAGGAATTAACCCTTTTATTACGATATTCATGTTTAGTACAGGAGCAGCAATGACGATTGGTTTCATTAATGAAAAGGGATATATAGAAGATAATAATGTTGCAGTAGGTATTATTTTTTCTTTAACAATGGCTCTTGCTATTTTATTTATTAGTTTGATTAAAACATATAATGCAGGAGTCAGTGCTCTTCTTTTTGGAAATGTTTTAATAGTTACAACAGAAGATATGATTTTATTGATTCTTATCAGCATAATAATTATTATGATCATTTATTTTATGAAAAAAGAACTATTCTTTATCACTTTTGATGATGAAATGGCAAGTGCAACTGGAGTACCCGTAAGATTTATTTCATACATTTTTCTTATATTAATTTCATTAGCCATTGTTGTCTCTTTGAAGGCAATTGGTGCTATTCTGGTTTTCGCAATGATTACAACTCCGGCAGCCGCTGCATATCAATGGAGTTATAAGATAAATAGAATTTTACTGCTTTCTATACTATTTGGAGCTATTTCATCCTTTATCGGGCTTTATTTATCTTATATCCTTAATTTACCATCCGGTTCTACAATCACCATAACGGTAAGTATTATTTTTGTGATTTCTATAATTTTATCTCCAAAAAGAAGAGCTGGGAAAGATGTAGGATATAAACATATGTGTAAAGTTTGTGATAAAGCTAGTATTGAAGAATGTCAATTCTGCTTAGAAGAACAGGAAAAAGTAAATGCAGGTAAGTGAAATTGTTGAATATTTGTTATATTACAATGCTGCTGATTATAGCAAAGCAGAAATTTATTACAAAAAAGCCTTAGAATTAGATCCCAAAGATTTGAAAAATCTGGAATTTTTAATGAACACAAATCGGGGTTTAGGCGATTTTGGATGTGTAAATGAAATTAAAAAGATTATATCTGAACTAAAAAATTAGATAATTTACTTATAAGAAATTTTATTTGATTTATTTTTTCATACCTATTGCTGTAATCCAACCTTTTTTATTTTCTTCGAAAATTTCAATATTAGAAAATCCGGCATTTTTCAAAAATTCATTATATTCTTCTGGAGTATGTATTTGAAATTTTCCTAATTTTGCCCATTTTTCAGCTCGTCTCTTTCTCTTTTCGTTATGGCATTTATATCCTTCGTTAACCAAGATTAATTTTCCTTTGGGTTTTAGGACTCTATAGATTTCTTTCAAATCATTTGATAAATTAGGCCAGAAGTAATATGCCTCAAAACCGGTAACATAATTAAAGAAATTGTCTTCAAAAGGTAGAGATGATATAGTACCATGGTATATCTCAACAATTCCTTGTTTGATATATTTTTTATTAATTTCCCTACTTACAGATAACGCAGTCTCAGAATAGTCAATCCCATAAATTTTTCCATTTACTATCATTTTAGCAAAATATTCTATATTTCCTCCCCCACCACATCCAATATCTAAAATTATGTAATTTGGATCTATTTTAACATGTGATAATCCCCATTCTGCTAACTTGGCATGACCTTTATTCATACCTTTTGCAACTATCGTTCCTAATTTCCCAGATGGTTTTCTTACTTGATTTACTAATTTTTGTTTAAAGCCCATTTTGAGTTGATCCTCTGTTTTATAACTTTTTATTTGATTCCGTATAATAAAACCATTGTTTTCAATTCGGTTTCTACTATTTTGGGCATTGATATCTCATTTACAGTTTCAATAAAATTAACCTGCTGAATACCCCATTCCTTAATTTGTCTTATTAAATCCTCAATTAGCCCATATCTTTTCTTGTTTTTAAATGTATCATGTAAAGAAAAGGTACCTCCCTTTTTCAAAACTCGTAAGGATTCATTGATTAGTTCTTTTTTATCTTTAGTATCTCTTACTTCATGATATACGAAATTACTCACAATAGCATCAAATTCTTCATCTTGAAAGGGTAATTCTGAGGCACTTGCCTTCTGAAATACAATTTGATCTGCCACGCCTTCATATTTGGCATTTTCTTCACATTGTTCTTTAGAATAATTCCATATTTTTCCCCAATAATCAATTCCCCAAACGGCAGACTCAGGATACTTTTTTGCAAGTTCTATTGCTAAAGCTCCTGCTCCTGTGCCAATATCAAGTGCTTTTCCCTGCCCATTCCAAGCCAATTTCTGGATAACTAAATCCCACATTTTGTATTGTAATTCTTTATTATTTACTGAAAAATAATAATAAAGATACATCATAAAAGTGAAAGGTAAAAGCCAAAGTCCTGCTAATACCCATAACACTATTTTCGCTATAAGAAATATCGGAAACAAAGTGGGAATTAATAAAATTAAAAATACACTAATAAAGAAATATATCACATTTCTAGGGACCCAGTTTCCATAATTTATTGATTTTTTGATTTTTCCTCACTAATATGTATTTTCTTAATTATTGATAATTTATTTATATATTTAAATTTAGTCATGCCTAATTCATCTCAATAAATGTCATAATATGGATAAGATAAGTATAAATAAGTTATGATAAAGTAAATTAATTATGAAAATATATATCAAGATTTCTCTAAATAGCATTGAAGATATTAAAGAACGATCTTTACCCTTAAAGTGAAAA
>JBHLOG010000023.1:0-36888 GCA_048940765.1 Promethearchaeota archaeon
TTTTGAGGATTTTCTGCTGGAATTGAGACAGGACAATCACCATATAATTCTTCACCCCATCTTGATAAATTTACTTCAAAAGGAAGAGCATCCCATATCGCTTTGCAGGTTTTGGGATTTTTATCTAATAGCAATTTTGCTTTTACTTGTCCGATTTTTTTATTTTCAATTACTATATATTTCATAATATAATATCAATAATTAGAGTTTTAACAATATATAATAAACATTAATATTTAAACAGAATAAATAGATAAATAGAAAAACAAGTTAAGAAACTAAATATAATTTTATTAATCAATGATTTTGTTAGTATGAAATTATGGAAAAGAGTTTGAAAATATGGCACAAAATGATGAGAATAAATTACCATTAAATCCGATTGAAGCTCAAGGTCTATTAATTAAAGCTGTATATGAAAAATTTGGTGGAAAGATATTACCAATTATAAAAGATGTTTGTAGGAAACAAGGAAAATCATTAGGTCAAAAAATTAAAAAGACAATTCCAAATAATAAATTATCTACTGTTGCTAAAGCATTTTCTAAAAGTTTTGATCAGAAATTCGTTAAAATTATTTCCATCTCAGACGAAAAATTTCAGATTCAGGGCACTAAATGTCCATTTGGTCTTGAAAATACCTCTAGAGAATTATGTGAAGCTGTAATGGTCATTGATCATGAATATTTTCGTGAAGCAGTTAATAATAAGATCAAACTTAAAATTCATAAAACTATTGCCGCTGGAGATCCTTATTGTGATACCATCTACGAGCTAAAAACATAATAATATTCTTAATGATATAATAACCATGATTTTAGAAAAAACAGTTAATCTTATTAAAAGGATTTATAAAATTCATAAAATTATCCCTCCCAAAATAACAAAAGTTGTAGTTGGATTAGGATATACAGGTGTTGAAGTCTCTGCTTACGCTTATGAACCGTTTTTAGGATTAGCATCAACATTACAAAGTATTATACAAAATACAGATTGCAGTAAAATCAATTTTGCGGGCCAGTTAACAAATTTTCCCTTGAATGACGTTTTAAATTGGTCTTTTGAAGCTCCTAGTCTTAAAAAAATTATTGGTATTGCTACTTTAAATGGTGTATCTCAATATATATTAAGAATTATAAATCCCTACAAAAAATATAATGGAGATCTTCTAAAAATACTCCACATCAATGAAGATACTAAAATAACATTTATAGGTTCAATTAAACCAATTATACGTAAGATGAATAATATAACAAAATTAATTACAATAGTAGAAGATACGCTTTCAATTCCATCTGAGTTTAAAAATTTTAATCTCAGACGTAATATTAATGAATTAAAGAATAGAGAATTAAATACAGATATATTAATTTGCACTGGAACTGCATTAATAAACAATACTCTTGAATCTATTTTAGAAAAGTTTGAGAGACAAGCTCAGAAAATAATTTTAATCGGACCTACTGCTAGTATAATTCCAGATATTTTATTTGATTATGGTATTGATATTGTTGGAGGAATGTACATATTTGATTCAGAAGCCACTTTAAAAGTTTTGCAAGAAGGTGGAGGAACGAAATTATTTAAAAAGTATGGAAAAAAATATAATTTGATTAAAAATTGATTTGTCATGTTACTTGAGATTTCCTTTTATTTATTAAATTGGATTAAGTTAAATAAAAATAGTTATGCTATTTATTAAAAGGTGAAATTTATTTAAAGGTAAGAAGTTTTAAACTAATTTGAATTCAGTTTTTAAATATATAATTTGTGGTATTAATTAAAAGAGTGTAAAAGAAATGTTAAGGGATTTCGATTATGTCTTTAAAATAATTATTATTGGTCCCCCAGCGGTGGGTAAGTCAAGTCTTATACGTAGATTTGTAGAGGATAAATTCTCTTTAAATTATAAATTCACTCTTGGAGTAGATTTTCATTCTAAGAAGATTGAATACGAATCAGGAAAAACAGCAAAACTTACATTATGGGATATAGGTGGCCAAGATCGCTTTAAGTCATTACAACAAAGTTTTTACAAAGGAACTCAAGGTGCCATAGTTGTATTTGATCTTTCAAGAGATCAAACATATCCAAAAATGAAAGAGTGGGTATCTGATATGAATCAAATAATCAAAATTAAGGTTCCCATTGTAATAATTGGAAATAAATCTGACTTAGTTCCAGAAATTGGAGAAGTAATAGATAGAAATAGACCAAAAAAATATGCAGAAACGCAAAATAGTATTTATCTTGAAACCTCTGCTAAAACAGGAGATAATGTAGAAAAGACTTTTATAGAACTTACTCAAAGAATAATAAAGTATAATTTTTAATTTAGCTGAAGTAGTGTATTAATCTATTAATATCAAATATTAGACTTAAAAAATTATTCTTAAGCTTATTTAAATGAAATGTTTTGAAAAATATTTAAATATCAGATTGAGATTATTAAATAGAATTAGAAATTTTTAAAGAAAAGATAAATGTAAGGATCTTTGTTTTAAAGCCTGAAAATACATAATTCTGTCAATGTTAATAACATGAATGGTGAAAAAATATACCTCCCACGCTCTATGTCTTTAAAGTGATCATAATTGGGCCAGGAGCTGTTGGCAAAACCTCTCTAATATATAGATTTGTTGAAAATAAATTTTCTTTTCGATATAAAATGACAATAGGAGCAGATTTTCTATCAAAAGTTATCCAGAGTTATCCACATTCGGATACGACAGTAAAATTACAAATTTGGGATATTGGGGGTCAGGATCGATATAAATTCTTACGATCAAGCTTTTTCGATGGTGCTAATGGGGCATTAATAGTTTTTGATCTTTCGAGAGGGCATACGTTTGAAGAGCTTGATGATTGGTTATCAGATTTACGTGAATACGCACGTGAAAAAGTTCCATTTATATTAATCGGAAATAAAGTAGATTTAATCAATAAAAGAGATGAAATACATGGGCGAGAGAGCGCAGAAGTGTTTGCTAAAAAAGAAAACACATATTACATAGAAACTTTGGCAAAAACAGGAGAAGAAGTTGAAGAAGCTTTCTTAAGCTTAACCCAAAGAATGTTAAAAAATGTATGTTATAAGTAAAATTTTTGATTATTCTTCAATCTTTAATATAGCAAATGATATAAGATTAGTATAAAATTTTGATATATTTCTTTTAACCATCTCATTCTTAAGATCTTCATATTCAAATGATAAATCATCCAATTTTTTTTCAATTAAACTTATGTCACGTTGGATGAATTTTATTTCTTCTTCTACCTTTTTTATTTTATCTAGTCTTTCTTGTTTTCTTAATACATCTGTTTCTCTTTCTATATTTTGGAGTTGTCGAACTGATGGTCTTTTATTTTTATTTCGTTCCAATGCCTGATTTAATGATTGTAGCCTAAAGTTTAAAGTTCTTTTCTTATGGGAGTATATTTTTTCTTTCTTCCTTTTTTCTTGTTTAAAAATAGTATCATTCAAACTTTTTATTTCCCTCTTCCATATCGAAGTTTTAGATTTCACGATTTTTTTAGTTTTTTGTCTAAGATTGTCAATATTATGAAAATCTAATATTCTAACATCTTTATAATCCTTGAATTCGAATATATCATTAAAAATTTGGATGTTTAATATAGTATCAGCTAAATTTTCAATTTCATTTCCATATTTATCAACTATAATAGCATGGATCTGATTCTCAATTATATATCCTTGAAATTTGATTGAAAAAATGAACAAATACAGATCTTTTTCTTGAATTAGAGTAGTATCATAAAATCTTTCTAAGCTGCTCCTTGTTATATTAAATATACTCAAATTTCCTTTGAAATTTTCGCTTATACAATAGTCTAAAATATTATTAATTAAAGGGTGACCCAATGCAAAGAAATCTATATCTTCTCTTTTTCTCGCAAGATTTAAGTTAAAAGTCCCCAAATACTCATTTTGAAATTTATATTTTAAATTTTTTAATAGAATATCTTTCAAAATAATTTTAGAAGGAAAGTGAAAATCTTCAGAGATTTTTCTTTTAGGGTCTTGAAGATCCTCCAATATTCCATATAAATGATTATAATTATCAAAGAATAACTTCATTAACAAATATAACTCATTATGTGTCAGTTTTACATCGACACATGATGCTAAAGATGTAATTAATCCCTCCATCTGGAATGATTTTTTATCAATCATGAGATCATCCAATCGCATCTCAAGTTCTTTTGCCTTTTTAATTTCCTCATCAAGTGTACGATAAAATTCATTTAATCTCTTCCTCTTTTTTCCGTCTTCTTCAGCAAAAATCACTCCTTTAAAATCTTTTTCAATTCTTCCAATAATAGGTTCTAAAATTCCAATAGACTCTTCAAATAGATTTATTCTTTTTATTATAGCGTGAATGATATCTGTTTCAACTGTTCCCTCCATAAAAATGTTATAGATATAAATTTCTTTTGATTCCTGACCAATTCTATCCAACCGACCAATCCTTTGCTCGAGTTTCATTGGATTCCATGGTAAATCATAATTAATTAGAACACGACAGAATTGAAAATTCCTACCTTCACCACCGATTTCAGTGGAAATCAAGATTGAGAAATCATTACTAGATCTAAATCTCTCAACTGATTCATCCTTTTGTAGTTTATCTAAACCCCCATAAAATAATTCAACATTATAATTCGGATTATGGTTTAATATAAGGGATTTTAAAAATTTTAATGTATCAACAAATTGAGTAAAAATTATTAATTTCTCTTGAGAGTTTTGAGAAAAGATTTGATCCAATAATTCAATTAATTTAGCAGATTTCGAGTCATAAGGTAAAGCATTTAATTTATCATAGTATTCTTTTAATATCTTCTCTTGGTTAAGGATATCAATTGCATCTTCTTTTTTTTCTTCAATATCGTTGCTTTCCAGAACTTCAAAAATTTCATTATCAAGGATCCTATCCTCTAATTCTATTTCATAAAATTCAGGATCTCCTGCCTTTATTATATCTGTATCTAGAAAAATACCTTTATATCTATTTAGCTGATCTAATCTCCTCTCAAGGCTTTTTAAGAAGGCTTGTTTTGAGCTAGTTAATAATTTTTGTAAAGTAGTAATTATAAATCCAATCCCTGTATTTTCTTTGCTTAAAGAAGAATTATAAATTTTTGCTAAGTAAAGTCGGATCTCATTATATATATTCAATTCTTCCTTAGTAGGATTTACCATTATCGTATTTACAATTCTTTCATTCAAAAATTCTTCAGAAAACACATTTTTTTTACGGTTTCTAATTAAAAATTTAGATAGTGTGTGGTCTTCTTCAATTTTTTTTAACAATTCCAATTTAAAAGAATTATTCTTTAGTTCTGAAAGAATTAAGTTTACATTTTTACTTCTATCTATATAATTTAAATCCTTAAGCAGCCTTATTGTATTTTTGACTTCGAAATTATTTAATTTATCAATATTATTCAAGTTAGTAATGAGCAAATTTATAAATGGCATATTTTTTCTAAAATGTTCAAAATCACTAAAATTTCCAAAAATTTCTGGATGGATAAGTTCAATTAAAGAAAACAATTCAAATGAGTGAAGTTGTAATGGTGTAGCAGTTAATAATAACATACTTTCTGAATTTAAACTCAAATTTCTTGCTAATTCATAGTTAAGTGTCTCGCGGTAGTTCCCTGTCATAGCATTAATCAGATATCGTCTTAAATGATGTGCTTCGTCAAACACTACAATATCCCATGAAATGCTTGATAATAATTCAATATATTTTTTATTTCGAGCAAACTGAAGTGAGCAAATAATTAAATTATCATAGTAAAACGGATTATGAAGTATATCTGGATATTTATAATTACCTTTATTTTTTAATTCTTTGACTTTCTTTCCATCATATATGGTGAAATTTATATTAAACTTATTTTCCATTTCAAATTGCCATTGTTTGACTAAAGAAGCAGGAACAATTATTAAAATACGTTCTGCTAAATCTCTTGCAATCATCTCCTTAATATAGATTCCTGCCTCAATTGTTTTACCAAGTCCAACCTCATCCGCTAATATAATTCTTGGAAAATACTCTTCAGCTAATCTATGTGTCACATTTATTTGATGTGGCATTAGAGTTAGGCGTGAATTAATAATACATTTAATTTGATACGATTTATAATAAGAATGAAATAAATTAGACCAATATTTAATTAAAAAATTCTTTGGAGGATCAACAATTTGTTCAGAAATTAAAGTTTTTATTGGCATTTCATACTTAGAATAAATTTCATGTTCATAAATCTGAGATATTTTGCCATTCTCCATTAAAAATTCATATGATAATAATCCCTCTTTAATAAGGAAATCTTTTGTATTTATATACCCTATTCCATGTTTGGTTATAACTTTATCATTAATTTCATAAACAAAGTGAACTAGATCAATAGGATGGATTACTTTGATAACATTATTTTTAAAAAGGACTTTATATTTGGTAATAATTAGAGTGTCTTCTTCATCTAAAGATTTTGATGTTGGAATATCTAATTTTTTAATTACTCGACCAATCCCTAAGTCGGGATTTAACCTATATATTACTATATTTCCTTCATTGAATTTTTGTCCTTGACAATATATATTAAAACATTTAGAAAATCTTGATTCTAATTCTTTACCACAGAAGGGACAATTATAATTAAGATGATCTATCTTTAAAGCCATTATCTTTACATAGTATCTAATATAAATAAAACTAAAAATTTTCGTATTTTAAATCAAATGAATTTTTAAAGGTAAAATAGATTGAGTGAAAAAAACATTGAAATCTTAAAACAAAAAGAAAAAGCTAATTTTTGGTATAAACAAAAAAAAAGTCAAGTCATACAAGAGATTTTTAGAAAGATTTATGGGAATGATTATCCAAAGGAATTGGAGATTGATAGTTTTGTTACTATGACTGATTTGCGGAATATAGTTAAATATCTTAAGATTAAACCTGGGGAAACTTTTCTTGATATAGGATGTGGAAAAGCAGGGCCGGGATTATGGATAGCACGTGAAATAAAAGCAAATTATGTTGGTATAGATCTCTCAGAAGTTGCTATTGAATTAGCGACAAAACGAATAATAGAGTTTGGTTTAAAAAATAAAGTTGAATTCTATATAATGAATATTTGTTCAACAACTTTTCCAAATAACTATTATGATGGAGCAATCAGTATTGATACCCTTACATATGTACAAGATAAGATAAAAGGTATTAGTGAAATTGCCAGAATTCTTCGTTCAGATGCCTCATTTGTATTTACTGCTTGGGAAACACCAACAACTATGAACGATTACCGACCTATTCTTCAAGAAAATGGTTTTGAAATTATAACCTATAAGGAAATATTAAACTGGCAACAAAGACAGTATGAAGTTTACAAGAAAATAATTGAATCAAAAGACATTCTTATTAGCGAGATGGGAAAGGAGGGATCTCTTCCATGGATTGAAGAAGCAACAGAACGTCTTCCTTTATTAAAAGATTGGCGACGGATTTTTGGTGTTGCTAGGAAGAAAGAGTAATGAATATACATTAAACAATTTAGAAAGTCGTAATTCTAATCTTTATTTAAAGAAGAGTTAATTATAGTTTGAAGGTATCTTTAAAATCGTTATCTTTATTTTGTTTTTAATATGAAATTAACTAAAATTTTTAGTATTTTTAATTAAAATGGGGAGAAAGATGTCAAAAGTAGGAATTGAACCAACATATATAGGAAAAAATGAAAATCTTGTCTTTATTGTGCCTAAAGAACTATTTAACATGAGTTTAGGACCAGCAGAAATATTAGATCGTGAATCTGCCAAATTATTTAGTAAATATATTAGAGGAACATTCAAAGGTTTTGAGCAAGCGAGGAAAACAAAATATGGAAATGAAAATAATAAAAAAAGTATAACAACACCAGAATTTTGGAAAGATTTTGAAAAAAGAGCTAAAGATCTTGAGGTAGATCTTATGGGTTATACTCCTGTTAATGAAAATTATATTTTTAAAGGTCTAGATGTGTATGGAAAAAATGCTATAATTCTCGGAATGAAAATGAACTGGGAAAAGATCAAGGAAGCTCCAGGAGCAGTATGTGAAATCGAATTATTTAGACTTTATAAAGAATTAGGTGATATTACGATTGATTTAGTAGAATATCTAAAAGAACAAGGATATAAAAGTGAAGCACATCATCCTTTTGCAGGAAAACTTCTTTGTGGCCCTCATGTTGTAGCAGCTAATTTAGGAATAATGGGTAGAAATGGATTAATTATTACACCTGAATTTGGTCCCCGACAAAGGTGGAGTATCATTACTACTGATGCGGAAATACCAGAAACTGAGGAACGAAATTTTAGTAAACTTAAAGAATTCTGTGAAAAGTGTGGTGCTTGTGTAAGAAGCTGTAAAGGGGGGGCTGTTTATCAGACTCCAATTAAAAAAGAAAATGGTATTATGACGCATATTGATAGATCCAAATGTATTCAAAGTATATTAGAAAATAATTACTGTAGTTACTGTCTAAGAATATGCTGTCCTCCTTCTAAATCATAGCATTAGGGAGAATAAAGAACTCCACTCTAACCAAGAAGTGATTATCTTGAAAAATAAATAAATGTAACATTTTATTAACAAAATATAATAATTATATTCAAATTAGAACGATCTTTTTAATTATTTGTAAAATACCGATCTATTTTTGATATAGCATGACGGAAATTGAGGATAAAGTAAGTGAAGATAAAATCAAGACACCAAATTCAATAGAAACGCTTAAAAAGGTAAATGCTTCCGCGAATTACTGTTTCAATTGTAATCGCTGTGATAACGTATGTCCAACAGCCCTTCTTGGTATTTTTGACCCGAGACTTTTAATTAATGATTTAACTTTCTTAACACCTGAAGAAGCTTTAAAAAATAATAATATTTGGAAATGCTTAACATGTGGGTTATGTTCAGTTTACTGTCCAATGACTAAAGAAGAAACTGGAGTTAATTTCACCCAGATTATTAAAGATCTTCGTTCTCTTTCTTTAGAATATGAACCCTTAAGAGAAGGCATGGTGGAATGTCATCATTACAGAGAAAATTCAAGTTTACCATATTTAATGGCCAATGATAAAATAAAAATTGTAAATAAACTTGGTTTTTTAGATAACACTAATTTAAAAATAGCTGAGAAAGGAGAAGTTGCATATTTTATGGGGTGTATTCCTTATCTGACAGGAAGAGCTCCCTGTTCTCATGCTTGCCCAGCAGGAGTTGATGTCCAAGGGTATGTTTCTTTAATAGCAGAAGGAAAATTCCAAGAAGCAATTGATTTGATACGTGAAAAAAATCCGTTACCTTTTCTCTGTGGGAGAATTTGTACAGAATATTGTGCCCTAAATTGTAATCGACAATTCATTGATGATCCACTCGCAATTCGAGTCTTAAAAAAATTCGTTTCAGATTGGGAAGCTAATAATCCAAATTTAAGCAAAATAAAACCAGTTACTCAAAATAAAGAAAAAGTAGCAATTATAGGGGCGGGACCAGCTGGTTTATCTGCGGCATATTTTCTTGCACTAAAAGGATATAAACCAACAATTTTTGAAAAAGGAAATAAAACAGGTGGAATGGTGCGATATGGTGTACCGCAATATAGAATGTCAGATGAAGCACTCGATCGAGATATTGAATTTATAAAAAAAATGGGTGTGGAAATAGTATTAAATAAACCACTGGGTCCTGACTTTACTCTAGATGACATTAAAGAAGAAGGTTATAAAGCAATTTTTCTCGCAACAGGATTATATGTACCAAGAACATTACGACTTGAAGGAGAAGATTTACCTAAGGTTAATAATGCCCTTGATTTCCTCTTAGAACGTAAGTATAAGTTCCCACAAAATAAGAATGAGTTCAAAGGAAAAACATTTGGTATCATTGGAGGAGGTGCTGTTGCTATAGACGTAGCGGAAACTGTTCTAAGATTAGGAGCAACAAAGGTTGATCTCGTAGATATTTTAACTGAAGATGATCTTCAACTTGTACTGAAAGATATCCATGATGCCGAATGGGAATTGATACAATATCATTTTAAAACGTCTACAGCAAAAATAACAAAAGAATCTAATAATAAGTTAGCTTTAAATTGTTACAAGATTGAATGGGGGAAACCAGATCCGAAAACTGGAAGAAGAGCTCTGAATAAGGTAGAAGGATCGGAATACAAAATTATTGCTGATCAAATCGTTATCGCAATTGGTCAAGGATTAGATTTGGAGCCTATAATTGCAGCATTGGGAGATCAAATAAAACATGATAGAGGTAAAATATTGGTTGATGAGGTTACTTACGAAACAAGCATTCCTGGAGTATTTGCAGGAGGAGATATTATCCCAAATCCAAAAATGGTTGCAGTAGTAGCTATAGGTCATGGAAGAGAAGTAGCAGAATCAATTGATCGATATCTTCGAGGTCGAGATTTAGAAAAAGGACGTGTTAATATAGATCACATAAAACGATCTCCAATACCTAAGAAACAGATTAATGAAGCAAAACAGCAAAAAATCAATTTAATACCTGGGAAAGAAAGATTATCTAATTTTGAAGAAATGGAGATTGGATTTACAGAAGAACAAGCAATTGAAGAAGCCAATAGATGTATGAATTGTAATTGTTGTAGTAGTTATGATCAAATACTTGAGGATTTTAGTAGTTCAGTTGATTCTTCAGGAGTTATGACGTGTTATTATGGAGAACAACCGAATATCTCTTCACAAAATACTTTGGATTACTTAGAAATCCCCAAAAGTGTTATTGGTCTTTTAAATCAGAACGATATTAAGCCCGTTGTGTTAGCGAATGAAAAATGTTGTGGACATGATCTTCTTTGGCAAGGTGATTATGAAAATTTCAAGAAATTAGCTAAATATAATGTAAAGCTTTTTAAAGACGCAGGAGTTAAGACTTTAATATTTAATTGCGCTGAAGGATATTATACCTGGAAATATGAATATAAAAATTTGTTTAATGAAGATAATGAGTTTGATTTTGACATTTATCACATTACAGAATATATCTTAAAAGAAAAATTATTAGAAAGTATAACATTTCCAGGATTCGATAAAATTAAAGTAACATATCATGATCCCTGTAGACTTGGCAGAATGAGTAATGTTTTCGATGCTCCACGTGAAGTATTAAAATTAATCCCCTCCATTGAATTAATCGAAATGGAAGATAACAGACAAGATGCCGATTGTTGTGGTGTTTCAGCATATATTTCATGTAGCGAAGATTCAAAACTTTTACAGGAAAAGAAAATCACACAAGCTATTGACACGGGTGCAGAGTATTTAATTACCGCATGCCCTAAATGCATAGCTCATCTCAATTGTTATTTAAATGAACATAAAGAATTAAAGAACAAAATAAAAATAATTGATATCGTCAGTTTCCTCGGAAAATTACTCTTTCTGCTTTAACCAATTTTCATATATTCAATTTTTTTTTAATAGTCATTTTGCTTTGAAGTTTTATGTAAACTTAAAAAGAATAACCTCTTACTAATAAAGCAAAGGGCATTTTTCAAATTAAAATTGATAATTATGAGTGAAAAAGAAATCGCGTGGAATTTAACTGAGATTTTTTCAAGTTGCAATGATCCTAAAATTTCAAAAACTATGGATATTTTAATGGAAAAAGCGAATGAAATTGCATACCAATATAAAGGTAAAATCGACAGACCAGGCTTTACTGCCCAAAATTTACATGATCTCTTAGAGAAACACGAGGAAATTTTGGCAGGAATAGAAGAAATTCAAGTATTTTCAATAAATTCATTCTACGCAAATATGACACTTCCCGAAACAAAAACTCTTTACAATAAATTCAAGGATTTTGAGAGTTCTATTTTAAAAAAATTAGCATTTCTCGAATTGGAAGTTGGAAAATTTACTTATGAGAATCCAGAGATAGTTGAAGAAGAAATTCTTAGTATTTACAAAACTTACCTTAGTAAAGTTATGAGAAAATTTCCACATAAACTATCATTGACAGAAGAAGAATTGATTTTAGAAAAAGATCAGTTTGGAGCTAAAGCTTGGCAGCAATTGAGAGATTCATGGATAGGTAGCAGAAAGTTTAAAGCTACTGTTGAAGGTGAAGAAAAAACAATAACATTTAGTGATTTCTATCCTTTAATTGTGCATCCTGATAGAGAAACGAGGATGTCTGTATTCAAATCCGTGTGTGGTGTAATAGGAAATGACGAAAACGTAATATCTTCCGCATTGCGAAATATTTGCGGTGACTGGGTAAAGATTGTGAGTCGTAGGCATTATGATAGCCCAATACGCCAAAGTCTCATTGATAATAATACAACTCAGGATATAATAGAAAATTTAATGAAGACAATAGAAGAAAATATTGATCTTTATCTAAGATTCTTAAAAATTAAAACGAAACTTTTAAATCTCTCAAAATTGCATGGTGTCGATATTACGGGAAGGCTTCCATTTAAAAAAAAATTTACTTGGAATGAAACAAAAGAACTTGCCATTCAAATTTTTAGTAATTTCGAAAAAGAATTTGGAGAGATTGTCTCTGATATTTTTAAAAGGAATCATATAGATGCAAGTACAAGAGAAGGTAAAACAGGTATGATTTTCTGTAATACTTGGTATAATGGAAAAACTGCTTTTATTCTTACACCTTTCAAGGGTTTGATAAATGATGTTTATCTTCTTGTTCATGAACTTGGACACGGAGTTCATTCTTATTTATCTTCTCGGGAACAAACATTTTTCAATTATAATCCAGGAGCGCTTGCAGGAGAAACAGCATCAATTTTTGGTGAACTATTGTTAATTGATCATTTGCTCAAAATCGCTGAATCAACTAACGACAAAATAACATTTTTAGCTAATGAATTAACTGGAACAGGACATTTCTTATTTTTAATAAGTGCAAGAATGTGGTTTGAGCAGAACCTTTATAATGCTATTGAGAAGGGAGAATTTTTAGATGGAAATACCATTTCTAAATATTGGTGTGCTGCTAGAGATAAAATATTTGGAGATTCTGTTGAATGGTTTGATGAGATGAAATGGTATTGGATGACTATACCTCACTATTTTCTTTCCTTTACTCGCTTCTATAATTACCCCTATGTATATGCTAAGCTTCTTGTTTATGCATTATACCAAACTTACAAAAGAGAAGGCGAAGCATTCGTTCCAAAATTTAAAAAGCTTTTGAGCGCTGGAGGCAGCCTATCTCCAGAAGAATTGGGTAAAATCGTAGGCTTGGATGTTACTAAACCAGACTTTTGGCAACTTGGAATGAAACAATATGAGGAATTTGTAGATGAGTTAGAGAAACTCATAAAATAAATGATTTTTATAATTTTATTTTTTAAATTTAATAATTTACAAATTTGTTAAACAGTTTAGTTTATTCTTCTTTCAATCTGATAAATGTACTGATTAATAATTTTAAAGAGAGAGATTTTTAAGATTAACAAGTAACCTTTAAAATTTTGATGATTTATTTTTTATATCTACAATCAAATCATTATATAAAAACTAATTAAAATTGTGAAAACTATGAGTAAAACTAAGGAAATACCGGTTCCTGATAAAGTAAAAGGCTTTACGCAAGTACGACTTGACGTAAATCTAACAGATGGTAAAATTAGCAAAAGTACATTATCTAATGAGTTCTGCCGCGATTGGATTGGGGGTTATGGATTTGGAGCTAAAGTTTTATGGGATGAATGTCCAGCTGGTGTAGATCCTTTAAGTCCTGACAATGTATTTGTTTATGCTCATGGTCCTTTCCCGGGAACAATCTTACCTACTTCCAGTAAGTATGGAGTTTTTGCTAAGTCTCCTTTAACAGATATGTTTGGGATGGCAATTTCTTCGGGTTCAGTTGCCGCTCAAGCACGCCGCGCTGGAATTAATATGATTGTGGTTAAAGGTAAAGCTCCAGAACCAGTTTATATGGTCGTTGATGATGATGATTATTATTTAACACCATGCAAAGATACCTTATGGGGAAAAGGATGTTGGGAGACTGAAGAAATTCTTAGAGATGAATTTCAAGACCATCGCCTTGGAATAATGGCAATTGGACCAGGAGGAGAGCGTGGTGGTCATATGGGATGTATTACTAATGATCGCAATCGACAAGCTGGAAGAACAGGGATGGGAGCAGTTATGGGCTCAAAGAACCTTAAAGCAATATGCTTTAGAGGTACTAAAGGTATAAGTGTAGCCAAACCAGTCGAATTTTTTGAATTAGCTAAGAAGTTGATAAAAGTGGCAAATGGCCCTGCTACAGCTAAATATCGAGATCTAGGCACACCTGCAGGTATAACAAGTTATAATAAGCTTGGAATGATGCCTACATTCAACCATCGTGAGGGTACATGGGATAAGGTTGATGATGGAACTTTTACTGGTGATATTCTTAATCAAGATTGGGTTGTGAAGAAAGTTGCATGTTCTCAATGCTCAATAGCCTGTGATCACATTACAAAAATACCTAAAGATCATCCAAATTGGCCAAATCTTTATTCAAGTATTGATCAAGAATTATGCTATAGTTTTGGTTCTGCTTGTGGGAATTATGATTGGCCTACAGTGTTTAAATGTGTTTCATTAACTGATGATTTAGGAGTTGATGCTATAAGTGCTGGTGTAACAGCTGCTATGGCGTGTGAGTGTTTTGAAGAGGGTATTATCACGAAAGAAGATTTAGGTTATGAATTACCTTTTGGGTCTACTGTTAATCTCGTAAAGTTCACAGAAGAGATGATCCTTGGTAAAGGATTTGCAGGGAAGATTTTTGGAGATGGTACACGAGAAGCAGGAAAAAGATTAGAGGAAATGGGCAGAAAAAATGCAAGCTATTATGGTATGCATATTAAAGGATTGGAAATGCCTGCTTTTGATGTGCATGGTATGAATTCGTTTGCAGTTGGAATGAGTGTGTCTATTCGTGGAGCATGTCATCTAAGAAATGGTTCTTATGGACTTGATGCTAAAGGCAATTTTGATAGGTTTGGTTATGACAAAGCAGTTGAAAGAGGTAAAGCAATTAAATCTCTAGAAGATATCTACGCTATTATTGATTCATATATTGTGTGTAAATTTACTCGAGGTATTTACGAAAATGATGCTGAAATGGCAAAAGTTTTTGAATTAGTAACAGGAATCCCTGTAACTGATAAATATATTGCCCAACGAGGAGATGCGATTGTTACACTTTCAAAATGTTTCAATATAAGAGAAGGATGGACCAGAAATGATGATAAACCTCCCGAAAGATTTTTCAAACAACCACATACAAAAGGACCCGCAAAAGGAGTCACTTTAAAGGAAGATGGATATCAGAAATTACTCAGTGGTTATTATGAAGCTCGTGGATGGGATACTGAAACTGGAATTCCAACTGATGCAACTCTTAAAAATCTTGGTTTGAATTTTGTAATTGGCAAATTAAAACCTGCTGGAGGTAAGAAATAAATGTCTAAAGTAGGAACTAAAAAGAGGGGTGGCGTAGTCCACCAATTTATCATTGTGGATCCAAATTTGTGTACAGGATGTGAAACCTGTGAATCTGTATGTTCATTTGTCCATGATGGCGAATTTAATCCTATAAATACAAGAATTCATAGAGTAAGAATAGAACCAATCTTAAATGTTGCATTAGCGTGCCAAAAGTGCGATGATGCTCCCTGTGTGAGAGCATGTCCAGAAAAAGCTTTAGAACAAGATAAGAAAACTGGCTCGATTATCGTGGACGATGATAAATGTAATGGATGTGCTTTTTGTATTCGTGCATGTGATTTTGGTGTTCTTAGTTTACATATACAATCTCAAAAAGCCCTAATTTGCGATCTTTGTGAGACAATGAAAGAAGAGTTCATTAATCCTGAGAGAGGTGAACCATATCCAGCATGTATAGATGTTTGTCCGAAAGAAGCCATATCGTTAAAGGATGTAGAGCAAATTGGTGAAGAGAAACGTATCGATGCTGTGAAAAGGCTTTTTGGTGAGATTTTAAAGGAAACTGAAGCATAAACTTATTTTTTTTAACCTTATTTTTATTTTCTTTTAAAATTTAATAATTATTATGTTCAACAAAGGTTTTGTTGTACGAGCATACATTCTAAAATTTTAAGTATATCTAACAATCTAATTTCAACTAGACAAATAAATGCATAATAAGAAATTACCATTAAAATCTAAATTTGCCTATGGTGGGCTTGGAGCAGGAATTAGCTTACCGTCTCAAATTGCTTTTTCAGCAATAACTTTTTTCTATAATGTGAAATTAGGGTTAAGTGCAGGATTGATTGGAATAGCATGGATGATATTTTCAGTATGGAATGCAATTAATGACCCTTTGTTTGGTTTTATTGAAGATCGAACTAAATCGGAAAAATATGGAAGAAGAATACCCTACATACGGTTTGGTGCTCCACTTTATGGGGTAATATTTATACTGTGTTGGTTTCCTCTTGTTGATATAAATAATCAAATTGCTCTTTTTTTTAATTTATTATTTGTTCTTTTTGCATTTGACACGATATTTACAATATTAGGTCTTATTAATTTCACATTACCAGCAGAAATGGCTATAACAGCAAAAGAGAGAGCAAATCTACTAGTTTATGGTAATATATTGAATTCAACCGCCTTAATGATTGCTTTCATATTACCACTCATTTTATTGACTGAAAATGAATCTCCTTTAGTTGATTTCATATTTCTTATAACAATGATTTTTATTGGGATTATCTCAGCTATAATCTTATTTATAAGTAGTTTTTACTTGAAGGAAAATAAGTATACTCAAATGGAAAATCCACTTCCAATAATCAATGGAATAGTTGAAACGTTCAAAAATAAACCCTTTCTAATTTTTGAAGTATCAAATTTTTCATTTACGTTGGCACAAACAATTCTCACTACTGGTATATTTTATTATATTGATTATATTCTTGTAGTTAGTGGTTTTCTTGCTTCACTACCCTTAATGTTAGTATTTATCATAATTTTTGTATTTTTAGCTATTTATAATAAAATAATTGGAATATATGGGGCAAAAAAAACATTTATTTTTTCAATTTTGCTAGCAGGATTAAGTTTCGTGTTATTATTTTTTATAGGGTGGACTTTAAAAACAGCTTTAATCGGATTTGCTCTTATAGGTATTGGTTTCTCTGGTTATATGTTAACAAACCAAGTAGTTATAGCCGATATCGTAGATTATGATGAAATAAGAACAGGGAAGAGAAGAGAAACCACATATTCAGGAATCAATGCATTACTTACGAAACCTGCAATTTCAATAGCTAATTGGTTCTTTTTATTCACAATATCAATTTTTGGTTTCAATGAGGAGCTTCAATTTCAAAATTATTCTGCTCAATTAGGAATATTAACAGGATTTACACTAATTCCTGCGGTATTTTTAATTATAGGTGCAATTACTATGTTTTTATACCGTTTAGACGGACCAGAATGGATATCTCAAAAAGAAGAATTAATTAAGATCCATGATAAAAAGGAAATTAATTATTTAAATTATTTAGAAGAAAAAAGAATTCAAAATGAAAAATTAAAATGATTAATATTTATGAAAATGGCATATAGTTCAGTTTTACTATAAACTCTCAATGAACTTCCTAGAATTAATCTATATATAAAATTTAGACTTGTTTTTATTTAGATCAAATTTTTTAGATTAGGTAATTTAATTTTAAGGTAGTTTTCTACTGATATTAAATTCAGCATAATCTATTGAAGAAATAAGTGAAAGTTATGCTTGAAGAACTCTATAAAAATTTTATAGATAATATAATAATCATTTCTGAAAGATATCTTTTTGAGGGTAGGTTTGACGAAGCATTATATTTATTCGATTCAATCAAAAAGCTCTTTCATCTGGATGAATTAAGAAAATTTGACAAAGCACGATGTTTAATCCAATTTGCTAAGATTATGGCAGATCAAAAATTTCTAAGAGAATTTAATTATGATAATGAAATCCAGATGCTTCTGGAAGCTGTTAGATTAGTTGAATGTACCCATGCAAAGGATATTTTAGCAGATGCTTTTGATCTTATTGGAAATTGTATCTATCGAAAGGGAATTTTGAACGGAGATTATGAGGAAGCTTTGAATTATTATCGAAAAGCATTGATTATAAGGTGCAAAATAGATGATAAATTAGGGATATCCAAATCTTATTTTCATTTGGGGCTTTATTATGAAAACAAGAAAGACTCTGATGAAAATGATAAGCAAAAGTCTTTCCATTATTATCAAAAAGGATTAAAATTAGCAGAAGAAGGAAATTATAAACTTGAACAATCATATTTTTATCGTCATTTAGCCTTCTTTTATCAATCTGTTCAGGAGGATTTAGATACAGCATTAAAATATCATAAAAAATCAGCAGAATTGAGGGAAGAAATAGGTTTTAAGTTTTTTCTTCAATATTCCTATTTTGCTATTGGACTGGTATATTACTTACAAAAAGACTATGACAACTCATTAAACTATTTTATAAAAGCCTACTCTGCTGCTAAAAATGTGAATGGAATAGAGCCATTAAGACTTCTTATTCTTAGAAATGGTAAAAGAGTTGAAGGAGATTTTGATTTAGAAACGTCTTTAAAATATTATAATATAATGCTCGCAGCTGCAGTAAATATTAATGACTCAGAAGGAATTAAAGAAATTGAATTAAAAATTAGAAATATATCTTAGCGTGAATAATGTATATAAGGAACAGTAAAAAAATTAAATAAAATTAGATGTATTTTTATATGTACACAATAAGAAAAGCTAATATTAATGATATAGACAAATTAATAGATTTTCGTATAGAATTTTTAAAAGAAGTTCAAAATCCTCCGCCTAATATGGAAATGGAGATATTTCAAAAATTTTTAAGGGATTTCTTCTTAGAAAAAATGAAATTCAACGAATTCATCGCTTGGTTAGCAGAATTTGATAATAAGATCATCGCTACAAGCGGTTTATCCTTCTTACAAAAGCCACCTCATTTTATTAACATATCGGGGAATTTTGCCTATATTATGAATATGTATACTATACCGGAATGGCGTAGAAAAGGTATTGGGGTAGCATTACTTGAGAAATTATTAGAAGAAATAAAGAAAAAGGGAATACAAGACGTAGTTCTCCATGCAACTCCATATGGAAAACCTTTATACGAAAAATATGGTTTTAGAGAAAATGATGGTGATAAAGAAATGATATTAAAATTATAAAAAAAGAAAAATGTAAGAATTAAATTATAATGTTAATAAAATTGTAAGTATGATTGGAGGATTATGTCACAAATATTTCCCGAACCTATATTGGGGTTACCTGAAGCAGATGTTCCATTAGAGGGTGTTAAAGCATATTTAGCACAGGGGGAACGCTTTCAAATTTTATATATGATGTTTGAAAAAGATGTTATTCTTGAGGAGCATTCCCATGAAAGTCAATGGGGTGTGATTCTCGAGGGAAAAATTGACTTAACTATAGATGGTAAAGAATTTCAATTTAAAAAAGGGGATAGGTATTTTATTCCAAAGGGAGTAAAGCATTCAGCAAAAATCTATAAGGGATATGCTGATATTACCTATTTCAACCAAAAAGATAGATATAAGATTAAATCTAAAAAATAAAAATGTTAGAGTTTTAATTTTTTTGCGTCCCTTTTCAATCATTTTTCTTTAGATGTTCTGCCATAATCCCATTTTTTTATCATTACTGGTATAGATGCAACAAACATATAAATCCCTCTACCAATCATAATCGGATTTAGAGTAATAAAATATTTTATCCAAAACGCACAAAGAACTAATATAATTTTAAAATTCATAGAGTCGAAGGGGATTTAAGGTTAACTACAAGGATTTTTAGAGAATTGATTATTAAATATTACTTTTTCATAAGATATTGATCGAAAATGATACATTTTCAATGAGGAATGATTGGAAATGTTAATTTTATAAGAATTTTTTTATGAAATTCGCCAATTTCGAATAAAGGAGACTTCAGGATAAAATATCCCGTATCAGCTCATCTAATAATATTAAAACAGAATTGAATTGTTATAATAATTTAATTTTAATAATATAGACTATTTACAATATCATAATACAATTCTTAGATATACTCTAAGAAACTAAGAGAAAATATACTCTAGAAAATTTAGGAGGTTAGGCTTAACAAAGGTGATTTATTTGTCTGGAAAAACAGACCAAGAAAATAATAACGAAGATCAACCAAGAATAGGCGTGTTCGTGTGTCACTGAGGTATCAATATCGCAGGTATCCTAGATATACCAAAAATACTTGAGGAAATCAACAAATTAGAAAATGTATGGGCTTATCCATATCTTTCCTTATGCACAGAAGGTGGTTCATCTGAAATTAAGGAGAAACATGAAGAACGTAATTTTAACAGAATTTTAGTAGCAGCATGTACTCCAAGAACGCATCAACCAGTTTTTCATGCTATTCTAGAGGAGATGGGTTTACCGCCAAGGTATTTAGAATTTGTAAATATTAGAGAGCACTGTTCATTTGTACATCAAGCTCCAGAAGTGCGTGAAAAAGCGACTTTAAAAGCCATCGAATTAATCAAAGCTGGGATCGCTAGAGCAAAACTATTAGAGGATGTACCAACAAAAACTGTTCCAGTAGAGCCAACAGCTTTAGTAGTTGGCGGAGGAATAGCAGGATTATCAGCTGCGATCGATCTAGGGGATGCAGGTTATAAAGTATATTTAGTAGAAAAAAATACTACAATTGGAGGTCGAATGTCCCAACTTGATAGAACCTTCCCTACAGATGATTGTTCTATATGAATTCTGGGTCCAAAAATGCTTGAAGCGAATCGCCATCCCAATATAGAGATCCTATCTTATAGTGAAATTGCTGAAATAAATGGCTATATCGGCAATTTTGAAGTAAAAGTTAGAAGAAAAGCTAGATTTGTGGACGAGACAAAATGTACTGGATGTGGTTCATGTGCAGATGTATGTCCTGTATATACGAGTAATTATTTCGATGAACATTTATCTGCTAGGAAAGTTATTGATATTGCTTTTGCTCAAGCGGTTCCTGCAATATCTCAACTTGAAAGAGATGTATGCATTGAATGTTTTGCATGTGTTGATGCATGTGAACAACAAGCTATAGATTTTAGTCAACAAGATAAAATTGTAGAACTAAAGATTGGTACTATAATAATTGCTACTGGTTGGGATCTTTATCAAGGTGACGATTATGGATATGGTATTTATGATAATGTTATTAATCAAATTGAGTTAGAAAGGATACTTGCTCCAAATGGTCCAACATATGGCCATTTGAAACGACCATCTGACGGTAAACGGCCAACGAAAATATTATTCATTAACTGTGTAGGTTCAAGGGATGTAAAGAAAAATGCTTATTGCAGTGTTATCTGCTGTAATCTATCACTTAAAAACTCAAAATTAATTAAATCAGAATACCCTGATTCACAAATTGTTTGCTGTTATATAGATATGCGATGTGCTGGAAAAGATTATGAAGAATACTATAGAAGATCTCGTGATGCTGGAATTATTTTTGTAAAGGGATTGGTTGGAAAAATTGAAGAAGATCCTTTGACAAAAAATCTGAAAATACAATTTGAACCAGTCGGTACGGATTCTGTTGTTACCATGGAAGTTCATCTGGTTGTATTATCCTCAGCATCTCTTCCATCTCAAGGTACATTAGAGATTGCTAAAGTTCTAAACATGGAAAAAAGTCCCGATGGTTTCTTAAAAGAATACCATGCTAGACTTGATCCAATTAGTACAAAGGTCCCTGGAATATTTATCTGTGGTTCTGCTCAAGGACAAAAAGAAATTGATAAATCGGTAAGTCAAGCTAGGGGAGCTGCTTCCGTAGCAGGAATTCCAATGGGGAAAGGACAATATACTATGGAATTAATCCGGGCTACTCCTTCAGATGAACGTTGTGCTAAATGCTATAAATGTATAGAAGCATGTCCATATTCAGCTATTTCAGTAAACGAGAAGGGAAATATCGTCGTAGATCTAATTCTATGTCGAGGTTGTGGAACTTGCGCGTCTTTATGTCCTTCAAAAGCAATTGAACTTACTTACTTTAGAGATGAGCAATATATAGCTCTTATTGACGAATTACTCCCAATACCTGAATAAAGAGGTGAAAAATAATGGCAGAAGATAATGGGATTAAAATTATTGTATATGCGTGCTGGAAATGAGGATATGGTTCAGCAGATATGGCAGGTACAATTCGAGCACAATATCCAGATTCGATTAGAATTGTCTTAGTACCTTGCTCTGGTCGCGTAGGACCAGATTTAGTGATGCGAGCATTTGGCAGAGGCGCTGATGGTGTTGTTATTAACGCTTGATATCCCGGAGAATGTGATTATGAGACTGGTAATTATCATGCTTATCGACAAGTTGAATACATTAAAGAAATTTTAAAAACTGTCGGATTGAGTCCAGAAAGAATAAAAATGATATACTGTACAGCAGCCGAAGGTCAGAAATTTCAGATAGAAGCAACAGAAATTGATAAAACAATTAATAAATTAGGACCAAGCCCTTTACGCCCTAAAAAAAGCACGCCTAAAGAAAAAGTTAAAGCGAAAGCTAAGGCTTAAAAAATTTAATGTGTTTACTGATGATACTGAGTTAAAAAAAATGAGAACTCAGTTGAAGAAATGGGAGCACCATAGGACACATAAAATAGTTTTCATAAAATTTGATAAAAATTTTTAAATATTAATATCAAAATATTTTGGGAAATTTAAGAATAAAACATATATGTTAAGTTTAAAATAAGAGTTGATTTCATGGAAGCAATGGCAGAATATTTGATAAAGATTGAAGATTTTTCTAAAATCTTGGGAACTTTATTAAAAGAAAAAGCTGTAGATAAAATTATTGGTGCTGAATTGAGAGTTGATAAGAAATCTGGGAATATAGATAGATTTACTGTTCAACCAAAATTAGCAGAAAAAGAAGAAGATGTAAAAGATTTTCCATTAACTCCTTTAATTGCATTTGGATATGCAAGAACAGATTCCGCTTCAAAATATTTACATAAATCCGTAGCAGGTGCAATGAATGAGAAAGTGGGACTTATTGCTCGACCTTGCGATACAAGAGCATTATTAGAATTAGCAAAAATCAAACAAGTAAATCTTGATAACTTGTTTATAATTGGTATTGAAGATAGAGGTATGCTTCCTAAAGCAGGGAGAGAAATGAGATCTATTAAAAATGTTGATCCAACTAATATTGTTAAAGAGAAAGTCGGAGATAAGGGACTTATCGTGAAAATGAAAGATGGAAAGACCCAAGAACTTGAACTTACTGTTGCAGAGAATTGTTTAAGATGCTATCGAAAAATTCCCGTCATAGTTGATTTAACTGTTAGTGATCTTGGAATCCCTATTGATTCAGAAGAGATTATTTTAAAGATTTATTCTGATAAAGGAAGTGGAATCCTCGAAAAATCTGGAATTAATAAAAAAGCACTTCCTGATAAGGTAAAAAAAGAACATACCGATAAGTATAATGAGATAATTGAAAAAGCAAGAGAAAAAAGAACTAAGGATCTAGCAGAATGGGAAAAACTATCACAAGAAGAAAAAATTGCGGAATTGCTTAAGTGTACCATGTGTAACACTTGCATAAGAGGTTGCCCAGTTTGCTATTGCGTGGATTGTATTCTTATGAAGAAAAGGAAAGAAAAAACTATAGATGCAGCAACCTATCAATTAACGCGCATAGCTCATGATGCGGATCGTTGTGTTGAATGTGGTAATTGCGATAATAATTGTCCACAAAACTTGCCGCTATCTCTTTATTTTCAATCATTAAACGAAGCGTTCAAAAAGAAGTTCAAATATGAAGCAGGTATGTCTCTTGAAGATATTCCATTTCGATCTGGAAAAGCAATTTCCCAGATGGAATTAGAGAAAACATAAACCTAATTTTTTTATATTAATTTTTTTTCTACTTATTATTTTTTATATTATTTACTTAGTAAATTCTTCTAGTTTCCAAAGTCTATCCAAGTTCTTAAAATTAATACTATTACTATTGTCTTTAACAGACAAAATTTTTAGACTCCGAGGTAATTTTAAGCCATCTAATTCATTTAATTGGTTATTATTAAGATATAATTCTTTAAGACCTAATAGTCATTAAGACCTTCTATTTTGGAGATATTGTTGTTATTGAGATTTAATACCTTCAAATTTATTAACGCTCCTAAACCAGAAATTCTGGAGATGCAATTATTGGTAAAATTCAATACTTTTACTTTTTCCCTCCATTCTTGATATGGATTTTGCTTTAATATTTAAATTTGCTATTAAAGCTTTTCTTTAAATAAGAGTGAAGCTAGGAAAGTTTTTATTAACTAAATTTAATATTTTATTATGGTTGAAGATTTTAATAGGAACACCAATGAAGAAATAGCTAGGTTAAAAGAGGGAATAAAATTAGCTAAGAAATTATGTTTATTCCTATTTGCTTTTATAATTATTTTTGTCATGGTCTCATATTTTGTATTTTCTCTAAATTTATTTTATGTTCTAATTTTTATTCCGATAATTGGAACAATCTTTTTAATTTCTATATTAGATATGAAAGCAAAGATTAAATCGCTTCAATGAAAATAAAATTTAGGAGTATAATAGAGCAATAATTTGTGTTGTACTTGTAGGGACTTGCGTACTTACTTTACTTACTGCTTACAAGTTAAATCGCCAAAAATGCCCGTTGAGATTGCGGATTTAATAATTTCGCAAAAATTTCTCTTCCATTATTTGATTTTTTTTGATTATCTAATTCTTTCATTTTACTATTTTTAATTTGATCTATTTCTCATTCAATACCCAAATTAAACCATTTGCATTTTCAGTTATAAGTCTATAAATCTCTTCTGATTCCATTAAGTTTTTTTTCTCTCTTTTAACGTAGTTTAATCAAATAGTAAATTATAACTCATTTATTTATATAATGTAAAGAGAAATATCTCCAATTTAATAAAAGCTTAATTTATTTTATATTTAAGCTTTTCATAAAAAATAGAATAACTGAACAAGTTTATTACATCATTAATATCAAACAAAATTTAACATATTTGATTTATAGTTTAGCTTAGTTTTTTAACTGATGATGTTGCATTAAGTCTTTGCAAACTTCTAATATATGCTCCTATAATATATTTCTTGTCCATTTATTCAGTTCAAAATCTATTTTTTTTAATTTTTCTGCAAGTTTCTTCATAAAATCAATGCTCCCCTTGTATAAAACTATTTTATAATAAATCAATTAATTATTTCAATAAAAAATTTGCACAAAAACATTATGTTCTACTTAAACAAAGAAAAAGTCTTATATAAGTAAATTTTATTAATGAATTTATACGAATTGGATTAAGAATCTTAAATATTTTGGTAATGAAAATATATTGAACAAATAAATTTTATAATATTATTTAATTTCAAAAATTATTAGGTTCATAATTATTATAACTTTAAATCACCTACTTCAAAATCTCAAATCAACAAAGTTTTGTGTATCATGGTAGTAAATATTATAGAAACTAAACTCACAAACAATAATATCTTCTTTGTGATTCCTAGTTGGGGAAATTTACTTGGCTACCCTACATTAGGGAAATATGTAAATCATCATGTTTTTAAAATCTCTCAAGATCTAGTTATTTTTTTAGGAGGTACTGAGTGTGCAGTATCAACAGAAAAAGGGATATTGTATTATTTATTTGGATTAGGTTATTATTATGTTAAATTCGAATTACAGTCCGGTAGGTATATTATTGATAATCGTCAACTAACGGGTTTAATTTTATCTGATTTTGCTTATGACCATTTAGCTACAACCAAAAATATTACATTGGAGAATGATCGAGATGTAATTGTTAGTGAAAATTTATTTAAATTACCTATAGATCTTTCCTATAAAACGGAAAATAAGAAAACATTTATTCAAGGAACACTGATGAGAAATTTATTTATTCCATATAAAGATATTTTCCTTGAGTTCATGGAAACCATTCATAACCCCCAATCATTTCAGTTTAAGAAAACTGGACATATGTTATTAAGTACTCATTGGGACTTTTATAATCAAATTTTAATCTCAAATCAAATTGATTTTGAATTAAAAAATAAATATTTGCAAGCAACAGCAGGTTTGAATAATATAGCTTTAAATGCAGATAATATCTTAAATCAACACTTTAATTCTAATCAATTACATGAAATTGAGGAAACTATTGAACATTTCAAAGATGTTTATTCCTCAATTGAATATGATCCAATGTATTTATTTTCAATTATAGATAATTCAGCTAAATCTTTAAGGGGAGGAACTCTAATGCCTTTTCAAGAAGATTATGTTTCAAAAAAAGGTCCAAAAGAATCAATATTAATCTCTGCTGAGCCATTCATGGATTCTTTCATAGATTGGCCAAACAATTTTCAAAGACAATCAAAAGAACAGTTAAAAGAAACATTTATTCCTATTGAAACTGTGAAATATCAACCTAAAAAAGTTGAAGGATTGATAAAACCAAAAGTAGGGAAATTTAAGAAGAAAGAAGAAGATTTTGAATTAAGAACAATGAAACGTCCATTTATACCATTAAAACCTCTCCCAATTATACCTACAGATAATTTATTAGAGATTCTTAAAACCTTAAGAACAATTGTTGAAAACGATTATGATATTCAATCTATGGGGAAAGCTTTTGAAATAGCGAGAGATAATATTAAAAGAAACATTTTACATGCAAATTTCCTATGGGATATGAGTAAATATTCCAATGTTTATCAAAAAGCAGAAGCAAATATCGGATTAAGTTATAATGAAAAAAAAGATTTATTAAGAGATATAGATTATTGGATAAGAATATCTCAACAGAAACTTACATAAAATAAAAAAAACAGGAAAATTAATATGACAAACTTTAAATCTGTTGTTAGCAAATTACAAAAGCATTATCCAGATGCTACAGATGTAGTAATTGTTGACAGAAAAGGTAAGATCCTTTATTCTACTAGTAAATGGGATGTTAAAAAAGATATAAATGGTGTCTTGACAAGTTGGGCTAGCGGATCTGCACAATTTGTTGTATTGAATGATATTCGATATTCTATACTTCAAATGGAACCTGAACGTTTTATTGGTACTAATCGCCAGAAAAAAGGGCATCTCATTGGTGCCGCAACTCCAGATGGAGATAAATATATGCTAGCTCATGTTAGGCCTAAAGCAAAAGGGTGGTTCCATATGGCTTATCCCGCTGTGGCAAGAGCCGCGGCAATGTTAAAGAAAGGTTCAGAATCAAAATTTATTGAAACAGAAGTTGAAGTATCTAGCGAAAAAATTGAAGGAGTTTATGATAGTTCGACACGTCAGGCGGCAGCTTATCAAGTTACTCCAACTCGACCTACTATTGATCCCTATATTAAAGCAGAAATTGAAGGCTTTTTACAATGGATCAATAATCCTCAAGGACTAGCAGGTTATATTACTAATACTTTACAACAAAATGATCATTACAGTATTTCTAGACTTGCTGAACTTTATTATGAATTATATCGCTTATTTTATGATTAGTTTATAATATAAAGAAAAATTCTTTGATTATTGCTTCTAAATCCGGGATAACACCATCAAAAGATTCATTATATCCCTGTTTATCAAAAAGTTTAAAAATTGAAAAAACTATTTATTTCTAGAATAGAAATCCTCATAGAGATTATCGAACTTATGAATAAAACTCATATATCTTTAAAATTTATTTTTATAATTCTTGTCGTTTCAATATTCATATTCATTTTCCCTTCAATCAATTATATCGTAAAAGATGATAGGGAAGATCAGAAATATTTGTTATCAAAAACTTGGGATTTAAGTGGTACCGTAATTCATATTAATAACAATTGGTCAGCTACTGCATTCAAATACGAATGGTGTTCAGGAAATGGAACGATAAATAATCCATATCTTCTGGAAAATATCACTATAGATGCTTTGGGTAATGTAGCATGTATTATCATAGAAAATTCTGATGATTTTTTTATTATCCAAAGATGTACATTGTATAATTCATTATATAATCTTCTAATAGATGAAACTTATAATGATGGAATAAAACTAATTAATGTTGATAATGGTTTAATAAAAAACAACAATTTCTCCTCAAATGGATATGGACTTTATATGGGAGGTGGTTATTACAATACAATTTCTCATAACAATTTTAATGATAACACCTATGGAATAGGTATGGATAATTGTTATAATAGTACAGTCTCAGATAATCAATTAATTAAAAATTATTTCTATGGTATAACTTTAAGTGATTGTGATTATAATATAATAAGCAATAATACCGCAACTCATAGTTTTTATGGGATAAGGGCTTGGTGGTGTAGGGAGAATAAAATTCTATTTAATAATTTAAGCCAACACCAAATTACTGGTTTAGAATTATCACAGTGTTTTAATTCTTTGATAATAAATAATTTACTAAATTATAACAATGAACAGGGAATTTTTGTAGAATTAAGTAATGGAAATAATATCTCAAAAAATCATTGTAATAATAACTTAAAATATGGAATATGTTTAAATGGCTCTGACTTTTCGGAGGGAATAGCTAATAAGGATAACCAAATTTCAGAAAATATCATACATAATAATTCTTGGGGAATATTTTTAAAATATTCAAGCAATAATGAAATATCTAATAATAGTATAAAAAAGAATCAATATAGTGGGATTTATGCTGATAACAGTGATTATCTAAATATTTCTTGGAATATAATAAACGAAAACCATTATGGAATTAATATTTCAGAATGTATATGGTGTATAATTGAGTTAAATACTATAAATAATAATTACTATGGAATTTTTTTAAGAGATTCTCATAAAAATATTATTTTTAAAAATACTCTCCTCAATAATAAAAAGTGTTTCGTAGAGTCTGAAGACTGCATAGATAATACTTTTGAAGATAATATTTGTAAAGAATTAGAGAATCCAAATATATGGATTATACCTACCATTATTATTTCAGTTAGTTCAGTTGGATTGATTGGAACAATTTGGTTAATAATGAGAAAACTAAGAAAATGACTTTATTTTTTTAGAGAAATTTACTTCAAAAATTAGATCAATCTAATTTTATTTTATTTGCATTAATTCCTTTAATTTTAAAAAAAAAGATCCTCAAACATAAATATATTTTGAGTTCAAGTTATCGTCAAATCGAATGAGAGATATTTAATTGAAACTTTTATTATCTTATGTGAATTATAAATAATTAATTTTAAATTGAAAACATAAAGAAGAGAAAATGTCACTACCATCAAAAAAAGCTATTCAAGTTGATGAAAATACAATAAAATACGAATATAAAATGTTAAATCATGTTATGTCGCTTGTGTACCACGAGGATAAATGTATAGAGTGTGGATTTTGCCATCGAGTATGTCCTGTTACGGTTTCAATTTATGATGAACCCTTAAAAAAAACTGCTATAGGAACTCCAAAGGAAATGAAAATCGAATCAGATAAGAAAATAGTAGTTGATACTGAGAAATGCGTATGGTGTGGTTGTTGTACATGGATTTGTCCTGGATATACTCTTGAACTTTTTATAAATGAGGAGAAAAAATTAAATGTGGTTGAAAATGGTTCACTACCTGAATTTGAAGAAGAAGTACGAACTTTAGAGAATGGCCAAAAAGTACGTAAAGTAGTAGAGGGATCTATTACAATCACGTGTAATGAAAAAGATACAAAAGTGTTAGATGCTTTCTGTGATGAATGCGCTGTTAGCGCGATGGAAAGAAAAGGTAAGGAAATTGATGTAGATAGAGATAAGTGTATTTTATGTTTTAAATGTACTGAAGCTGCTGAGAATTATGATAATATAAGTGTTGAGGTCCATCGAGACAGATTTAAAAACATAAAAGGAGAACCTTCTTCTGTTTGGAACGGCATCATGTTAAGGGTACTTGGAAAAGAAGGTAAAGTTAAAGGAATTATGAGCAGAAGCCAAAATAAGCTTGCTGATGCTGTTATGCGATTGATGGGAAAAGAATTTGAAGAAGAAGAGGAAGCCTAAATAATAACTATTTTTATCTTATTCTTATCATTAAGTTCCTAAATAAATTGTATCAATTAATTTAGAAAGTTAATACCGTTAAAGGTATATTTTACCTAGGAAAATGATTATTTGTATAATTTATTTTGCTGAAATGCGTCCATAATTCTATTCATTCGATTTTTAATATTTCTTTTATACATCGTTTCTGTATGCGTTAATATATAAAATACCTCGTCCCTAATTGCTTGAAATACAATCTCACCTGCTTTATTGGGTGAGAGTCCTGCTTCAAACATTCGACGAATAAAATCGAATGTGGATTTAGAATCTGGATATTTCTTAATCATTTTTTCAGTAGCAGGCATATAATCTGGACCTCGATATTCAGGAGGACGATTTCGTTCACAATCCATAATTGTTGTATTTACAAACGATGGGCAAAGAACAGAAACCTTTATTTTTGAATTAGCATTTTCAAGTTCTTTAGCCAGTGCTTCAGAGAGGGCGACAATTGCGTGTTTTGTAGCACCATAAATCCCATTTCCTGAGTCACCTGACATAAGTCCAGCAAGTGAAGCTGTATTTACTATATGACATTCATTGTCTTGCTTAAACATGATTGGGACAAAATTAAGAATCCCATGAATTACACCCCATAAGTTTACGTTAATAATCCATTTCCAATCAGGTAGAGAATGATCACACATAGGTCCAGGTAGCATAACTCCAGCATTATTACATAATAGATGTACTTCCTCAAAAGCATCGAGTACTTTTTGAGCTAATATTTTAACATCTTCCGCTTTTGAAACATCTGTTAATACAGATAATACATTTCCCCCTAATTCTTTCAATTCTTCTTCTGTTTTAGATAATGCATTTGCTTCAATATCAGCAAGTACTATCTTCATTCCTTCTTTAACAGCTCTATTAGCAATTCCACGTCCTATTCCATTCGCACCGCCAGTGATAACAGCTACTTTATCTCTAAAATCTCTCATATATGTCTCGCTTTAATTTCTGAATTATAAAATCTAAAATTAGATATTAACAAAAGATTATAAGATTACTTATAACATTTATGCGAAAAATTTAACATTTTAGCTTTTAATAAATTAGAAGAGAATTACGTTAAATAATTCAATGCTGTTAATGCATATAGTTTAGTTGCGTTAATCAAATCCTCAATGTACACGAACTCATCAGCGGCATGACAATTATTATCTTCGCGTCCAGTCCCTATTAAGATAGTTTCTATCCCTCGTTCTTGAAACCAATGGGCATCAGTAGAAGGCATATTTAATCGAAAATCTCTTTTTTGATTGTAGACTATTTTAAAAGCTTTTTGAACAGCTTTAGCAAAATCAGATGTACCATCAATTATGAACGGTTCCATTGAAATTGGGATTTTAACTTCAATATTTAAGTAAGGATCTTGCTGCTTTAGTTCCTCCACATAATCCAAAATTCTTTTCTCGATAATGGATATGTCTTGTTCTGGAATTGTATTTACACTACATTGGAGTGTACATTTATCTGGCACAGTAGTTATTTTATTTCCTCCATGAATTTGTCCAATATTAATATGACTAATTTTAGTATTAGAGCCTTCGGTTAAATAATAAGATGTTTCTTTATTTAGGAATTCTTGATTCAAATCTAATAAAAAATTCATAATATTAACCATCCTATCAACGGTATTAATTCCAGAATGTTCATCTCGATAAGGAGATGGTAAATCTGGAGCCCCTAAGCCATGTCCTTGTTTTCCATATATAACGAAAATTATATACATTGTTCCTCCAGTATACCCTATTGGATATCCTGCTGGAGCATCACCCATTAAGCAAACATCTCCTTTCAAGTAACCTTTCTTAAGTAAATATTCGGCACCCCTAATACCTCCTAATTCTTCATCTCCAACAGCTGTTAAAATCAATTTTCCTTTTAATTTTACATTTGCTTCTAATAAGGCTTTAGCAGCAAATATTTCTGCAGTTACACATGATTTGTCATCAGAGGCGCCCCTTCCATATATTTTACCATTAACAATCTCACCCCCGAATGGATCTTTCGTCCATCCTTTAAATGCTTCAACCGTATCATAATGACCATAAAAAATTAAGCTATTTCCATCGTAATTTTCTACCTCTCCAATTAAATTATTCCTTTTTGTAAGTGTTTTTAACCCAATTTGTTTCATCTTATTCTCAGTAAATTTAATTACTTCCTGGTATTTACCAGGTGGATTTTCCGAAGGTATTTGAATTAATTGTTGGTGAAATTGGATAATTTCATTCTTCGTCTCATCAATTCTTTTTAGAACTAATTTTTCTAGAACGTCCATTTTTTTCCTACCAAATTTCCTTCATATCATTGTTAGATGTGGAAAAATATAAAACTATAAAATTAAAAAACTATCTACCACATAATTGAATTGTAATTTCTTTTATAATGTAGCAATTTAAAAAAAGTGATAAAGATGGCTAAAAAAGTCGCAATTAATGGTTTTGGAAGAATTGGTCGATTATTCTTCAGAGCGATATACGATAATTTCTGGAATGATATTGATGTTGTATCTATCAACGATCTTTTTGAGCCAAAATATTTGGCTTATGCTTTAAAATATGATACTGTCTTCGGAAGATTTAAAGGAAAAGTAGATTCTACAGATAATTCATTGATTATTGATGGTAAAAATATACCGATTACTGCTGAGAGAGATCCTGCAAATTTACCTCATGCTAGTAATAATATTGATGTTGCTGCTGAATGTACTGGCCGATTCGTTAATAGAGAAGGGGCTAGCAAACATTTAACTGCCGGAGCAAAAAGAGTTTTAATAAGTGCTCCAGCTACAGATCCAGATATAACCGTCGTACTTGGATGCAATGATGATAAAATTACTAATGAGCATAAGATTATCTCGAATGCTTCCTGCACAACTAACTGTTTAGCACCAATTGTTAAAGTATTACAGGATAATTTTAAGATAAAATACGGATTAATGACAACTATCCATTCATATACTAATGATCAAACTACAGGAGATATTGCAAGAGCTGGATCTCCAGAAAAAATGATTCGCGGAAGAGCAGCAGCCCAAAATATGATTCCTACATCTACTGGTGCTGCTAAAGCAATTGGGTTAGTTTTTCCTGAATTAAAGGGAAAACTAGATGGAATTGCAATAAGAGTACCTACACTTGATGGTAGTGTAGTTGATTTAAAAGCAATTGTAGAAAATAGGTGTACTGCTCAAGAAATAAATTCTAAGATGAGAGAGGCTGCTAACAATGGTTTAAAAGGCATCTTAGATTATGTTGATGACCCTATTGTAAGTAGTGATATTATTGGGAATTCCAATAGCTCAATATTCAATAGTCTTTGGACTAAAGTCGTTGAAGATCAAGTTTTTGTGCTAAGCTGGTATGATAATGAATGGGGCTTCTCAAACCGTATGGCAGAATTAATTATTAAAAGATTATAAATATTTAATTTATCTAATCCTTTTTTTTATATTTTTTCGTTAAAGAATTATATTCATATAAATAACTACTAGCAGTAATAAGCTATAGAGTAAGATTACAAAAAATTTCGAATTCTAAGGTTTAATCTTTTTTCTGGTACGCATGAGTCTAAATCAATCTGGAACGTAAATTATAAATAAGACTATGATTAGGATGACTTGGTTCTCAAGAAAAAATTAAAATTTTTGAATATAATTATAGGGATTTAATAAATATCCTTATTTTTATTTATAATCGCTTTAATCTGGTAGATAATTTTGATTTTTTTACAATCTTTTTTAAGATAATAGATTAATTTTTTAAAATTATGGCTCCTTAGATATCTATAACAAGATTTAGACATTAATGTAATCACTACTTAATTTACGATTAAACTCTTTCTCTATTTTTCCAGAATATTTGCGAGTTGTTCTAATCCTCCAAAAAAGTAATTTACTTCCGAGAGAGTGATATTTAATTCATTCATTATATTTTTATAGTAAAATTTTCATGATCATTATAGGCTGTATTTATTGAATTCATTTATTTATCTGGGTTGAGGATGTGAATTTTAAAAAAAAAATAGAAGTTAGTTTATTTTTAATTTTATCAATTGTTTTTTTACTTTATTTTTGTGAATACTTTGATAAATCAGATAATAAATTAAGGATCGAGTCTTTTAATAATAATTTTAACTCTCCTAATATATCATTTGGAGAATCACCTTTCGATTCAGAGAATCTATTTCAGGATTCTAACTTTAACACTGGGATTCCTTGGCAATTTGAAAGTAGTGATAATGTAACTGCTCAATGGAGTTCAATCGAAAAAAAAGCAAACATCAGTCATTACAGTCCTGCTTCAGAGATGAAACTAAGTAGTATTCCAATAGTAAACGCAATGCACGATGAATTTTTTGGAGGTCCAAAAGATGTAACTGATAAACTGAGGATTCAGGATTATGATTATATTGATTTACATCGTAATGATTATTTAGATGTAACATTTCAAGAACCTTTAGAAAATGGAGACATCATCATACTATATTTATTAAATAGATATTATGATGCAGATATTACCCTTTATGATCAACATTCTCATAATCCACCTGAAGGTTATGGTAATGTATATTATCCAGGATATATAGAAATATTATTGAATATTACTATACAAGGATTAGACTCACCAAAGGAAATTTTCAATATAGATATTTCAGTAGATGGAATGGGAGATTATGTTAGAATAGATATGATTGGAGCCTATAAATTACAGCCGATACCAAAAAAGTTCGTAGAAAAAGTGTATGTTAATCAGTCTATTTCAGTAGAAAATCTATTGAATGTTTCATATAATTTAAATTTTACAACAAGTATAGCAAAATTCAAAAATATCTCTCTTACTACATTATCATGTAAGATTAACGACACAATAATCTGGACAAATGATTATTATTCTACCTTTGAATATACGCCTATTTCGTTGTTAGTACCAGATTATATAAAAATTGGAGGGGATTTTTTAATTGCATTTGAAATTACATTAAGCGTATATACAACAGAAATCTCTGAATTTGAATTATTTATAGATGATGCATATTTTCTCAAATGTCCAACAACTAATTTATTAAAAAATTCAGAGTTTGCCTCAATAGATCATTGGAGAAATTCAACTTCAGGTTCAAAGTATAAATCATATTACGATCCAATAGAAGAGAATTTTGGATTCTCTTCATATCAAAATGTAGCTACCTTATCTAATGGTTGGAGCTCATTAAATCAAACTTTTTATAAAAATTCAACAATTTCTCAATATCAATTAATTCTCAATTATAATATTTTAAACAATACTGGAGTTGAATCACTATATTTTGAAATATATTTTAATACTACATTGATTCTAAATAAAACCGATATTAAAGTTACAAGTTCTTGGGAGGAAATAAGACTAAATGTCTCCCAGTATCTTCAGCTTGATGCCTTTTACGAGTTTTTTCTAGAAGTAATAGTTATATCTAATGAATCTGAAAACTTACTTAATTTTACAGCTAAAATCGACAATATTTATCTATATCCAATATGGGAAAGCCAAATTAATATAATTAATGACGTTAAGGAAAATTTATTTTTAGGCGAGGAAACAGAGATGGATTTATATTATAATATAAGCACAACAGGAGACCCAATAACGGATGCAATTATCAAAGTATATAATAATGATACTCAGAATGAATGGGGTTTAGATTTTTCTTTAACTAAAAAATATCAAATATTTAATGAAGATAATGGAAACTATAAAATTGCTATTTTCACAATAGATGCAAGTGTTAATCTTTATAATATCTCTATTGGCATATATCGACCTAATTTCTTTGATATATTTATCTTTAGACAATTAAATATTACAGGAATGAGTTCTAATTTCACTATTGTAGAGGGTGCGTATTTTAATGAGTCATATAATTGTTGGCTTATATCAGATTTTAATATACCATACGTAAATGATACTACAAGATTTATAAAAATTTATGTTTGGGATGTTTTAACCAGCTCTCCTTTAAAAAATGGATATATTGAGGCATACCTCGATCTAAACTTACTTCAATGGTCGGAAATTTACAAAACTACAAAAAATCCTTTAGACATAGGATATTATAAAATAATTCTTGATTCTACAGGGCTTAGTCCAGTATACAATTATTTAGATCTGAATATTACTGTAAAGGTATCAATTGAACAATATGCTACTTTATCTTTTAGTGTCTCAACTCTAGTTAGACCAATCCCTACAGAATTAGATGTTAGTCCTATAGATCCATTTTATGAAGATTCTAAAATTACAATTTCATCAATCTTTACGGATAAATTTCATAACGTTCCTATTAATAATGCAAACGTCTCTTGGATTGTTTTAGAAAATAGTGAAATAAGAGGAAATTTAGATTTTATATTTCAAGGTTTTTATCAAAAAGAAATTGATCTAACCAATTTAAATTCAGGAAATTTTACAATTTTGTTTACGGCTCAAAAAGAAGGCTTTGAAATTTCTCTTTATTATAAACAAATTGAAGTTATTCCAAAATGGAATGTTACCGCAAACTTTGTATTTTCAACTCTAACAATTTATGAA
>JBHLOG010000024.1:0-36821 GCA_048940765.1 Promethearchaeota archaeon
TTAAAACATTGTTCATTATATAATTCTCTATAAGAATTCCACCATGATTGAAGTAGTCCTTTCTCTGGTCTAACAATCAAACACCCCGCATTAAAATAAGGTCGAATTTTGTTATGATCAACATGTGTCTTCATTGGAAAAATCTGTTCTTTAGAGATATTACATTTTTGATACACCTTTTCCCAAAATGGATCTATTGGTTCATCATAAAATGACCCAATATTAGTGTGATGAACCGGTCGATAACCTAAATTCTTATCATCATCTAAAATGAAGTATTTTGGCTCATTAAAAATAATTGTATTTGAACCAAGCCATGCAAGAAGTGTTGATTTTTTTTCTGCTAACAATTCAGCCTTTGCAGCAGCAAGAACATAGCTAATAAAGGGAAATTTTGGCTCATTCTTAGTTGAAAAAGGAATAATATCAACATTCAGTGATAAAAATAAATTTTTTATCTCTTTATTAATATTCTCTTCCAAATTTGGGATTAACACCCAAATTGGACAATCTGATAAAGATTCTCCAAATTTACGAATACTTGCCGTAAGGATTAGATCTTTTGGGTCTGAGCAATCAGAGATGTAAGCAAAAATTAATTTTTCCATCTAAAAACCAAGCTCATATTATTTCATTTTTAAATGAATATTAATATTATAATAAGTAATTAAATTATTCTGATGAATTAAATTCATTAATGAATATTATGAAAAAAGAGAATAATGAATTTATTTTTCTAGTTAAATCTTTCTAATCTCATCAATTAAAACTGGAATGGCTTCTTGTAGATTTCCAACTATTCCATAATAAGGTCAATTAAAGATAGATACTTTTGGATTATTTATCCGAGATATAGATTAATAATTATAGAAGATTTGAAAATCTTGAAATTTATTCTTTAAATGATATATCTTTTAAATTCATTTCAATTTCTATTTGAACATGTTCGAAATCAAAAATATATAATGACTTCCATTTCATTTAATCATGACTGAAGCAAAACAACATAAAATAGTGAAAAGAAAAATAATTAAGATCGATGAAGATCTTTGTACAGGATGCGGAAATTGTGTAGTTGATTGCGCAGAAGGTGCTTTAAAAGTAATCGATGGAAAAGCTAGGGTTATAAATGAAGTATTCTGCGATGGTCTCGGTGCATGTATTTCTGGTTGTCCTGAGGGTGCGCTTGAAATAATTGAAAGAGAAGCTTTAGAATTTGATGAGAAAGCTGTTGAAAAGCATTTAGATTCTATGAAATATAACAAACCTACTGAAACTGAACAAATAAAGCAAACCTTTACTGAACATGATCACCAATGTGGTTGTCCTTCTGCTCAAACAATGGTTTTCGACCAACTTGAGACACAAACAGAAGTTGCTGGAAAGATACCTTCAGCTCTACGACAGTGGCCTATTCAAATGCACTTAATAAATCCAAAAGCTCCATATTATCAAGGGGCAGATGTTCTCCTTTCGGCTGATTGTGTAGGATTTTCATACGGAGATTTTCATAGAGACTTCTTGAAACATAAATCCATCGCTATCGCATGTCCTAAGCTTGATCAAGGAAAAGAAGCTTACATTGAAAAAATTAAATCCTTAATAGATGAGGCTAAAATTAACACACTTACAGTTGCTATTATGGAAGTACCCTGCTGTGGAGGATTATTCGCTTTAGCTCAAGAAGGCGCTAAGAGAGCAACCCGAAAAGTTCCTATAAAGTACGTGGTTGTAGGGATTCAAGGAAATATAATAAAAGAAGAATGGATCTAATTTACTTTTAATAATTTTATTTTTCAAGTAATACTTTTTTTTTAATGATTTTTCTTAACATTACTGATAAAGCAGCTTTAGATTTCCCTATTTTGTTAGCTAATTCTTCTAGTGAAATTTTTCGTGGAATTTCAAAAAACCCTGAAGAAATGGCTTCATCGAGAATATTCAATTCATCAAAAGTTAATTTGTTTTTATCATCTTCAATAATATAAGGGGAAAGACCAATTCTAAGCAATTCAAAATCAATATTTTTTTGTTCAAAAAGAGTTAATAACTGATCTATACGTTCTCTACTTGCTATCAACCTCCAATAAGCAAAACCTTCTTCAACTCTCACTGGAAAGTCCACAAGGACGCCGCATTTTATAATAGCATACAATAAATAGGGATCTTTTGTTTTAATATTGAATTTAACTTTATTTTCTTCCTTTTCTAAAACGCTAAGTTCAAAAACTGAAGGATGATTTCTAATTTGTCCAATAATAGAATCAATATTATAATGCATTATCTCAATTACACTATTACCAATAGACTTCTCAAGATCATAAGGAAGAAAATGTGAAATTTCCATTTTAATATCAGGATAATTTTTAAAAATTTCAGATATCCATATCTCGTCAGGAAACTTAATCTTAATTCTTGCTAAGCTTGCTTTACCTGCAGCCATCTTGAAATATTAATGTTTAAGATTTTAAAACTTTATTTTTATGTATAATGATTAATTATTAATAAAAACAAGTCAAATGCATTATTATGGTAGAAAAGAAGAATTTCCTACTTGGAATATGCGGAAGCCCAAGAAAACAAGGAACTGAATATGCTGTCCAATATGCTTTAAATTATGCATCGCAAAAGTTTGGATTTGAAACAGAATTTTGGACTGTCAGAAATAAAGAAATAAAATTTTGTTTACATTGCGATTATTGTATTCGAGAGAAAAAAGGATGTATCAGTAAAGACGATATGGAGGAACTCTATAATAAATTAGAATCTGCAAAATTTCTTCTTTTTGGTACTCCCGTTTTTCAAGGTAATTTGTCAGGTCAACTGAAAACAGTAATAGATCGATGTCGTGCTATAGATGCAAAGAATCCTAATGTGTTTAAAGATAAAATTGGAGCAGCATTAGCGGTAGGTGGAGATAGAAGTGGGGGACAAGAAATTGCTATAAGGAGTATTTTAGATTTCTTTCAACAGAATCATATTTTAACGGTTTCTGGTGGTGCTTTTGGAGCTAATTTAGGTGCTAGTCTATGGAGTAGAGATATGGGAAAAGAGGGCATTGAAAACGATGAAGAAGGATTGAGAGCGATCCGAAAAGTAATAAAAAGATTAGCAGAATTTAAAAAATAAATTATAATTATTTAAAATTGAAAAAGCTATTTAACTCCAAATAATTTTTTAGCTTCTTTTTCTCTAAGACCAGAGACGCCCCAGAGTTCTTTAAACCAGTACTTTCCTTTATGTATGACAACAGGTGTGTTCACAATACATCCATCAGCATCACAGAAGGTTTTTAAAAAGTTGTCATCATGTAGTAGCTCATGGACAAATTCCTCATCATTTATATCTCGTTCGATATACCTAACTTCATTTTTATTTAGCCATTCCTTTAATTCATGACAACGATGACAATCTTCTTTAGTTATTACAATAGATGTTTTTGCTTCCATATAAAAAAGATAACTAAAAATTATAAAAAAGCTTTTTCTTCTGAAATATAAATTCTATAAAGTAAAACCGATTATTGAATAAAATCTTAATACCAAATCTTATTGAATCTAAAAATAAACCATGAATTTTTACTTTTTTTTTTACTTCATTTTCGAATATATTTAATAAATTATTATAATTAGATTCTTATTTCTTATTCTTATTTTTATCTTAAGATGGATCAAAAAACTCAAAATGAAGCATTTAATAAGCATATAAAAACGCTATTTAATAGTACTGAATGGAAAGAAAGAGCATTCGCAGCACAAAATCTTGGTCAATTAGGAGAGGCTAGGGCGACTAATATGTTAACACGAGCTTTAAAGTCTGAAAAAGATGCTGTTGTGATTAATCAAATTATTAAAGCAATGGGTGAGATTGGTGATTCAAAAGCTACTATGATAATAATAGATTATTTGAAAAAAGAATTAGAAAAAGGGGAAACAGAGCAAGATAAAACGAGGTTATTTATTATCGTAGAGAGCCTTATGAAAATTGGAGATAAAAGAGCTCTTGAACATTTAGGAATATTATTAGATTCTTGCCATAGCGATATTAGAAAACTCACAGAAGAAGCTTTTGAGTGTATCGATCCAAAGTGGAAAATTAATATTAGATCAACTTAATTCACAAATTTTTTAAAAAATGAGGAGAAAATAAAAGTATGTCTGAAATTATTGATAAACTAGCACAAACTGTTGATGGTTCCAAGAAAAATAGAGATATTACAATATTAACATTATCTACTTGTATGTGGTGTAAGAAATGTAAGGCATGGTTAAAAGAACGTGATGTTAAATATAAGTATGTTGATGTTGATAAAATAAATTTTGAAGATAAATCAAAAATAATGGATTATTTAATAAATAAATACAATTCTCGAGTCTCCTATCCATTTATGATCTGTGATGGAGAAGTTGTAGTGGGCTATAATCCAAATAAATACGAAGAATTATTGAAATCTGGAGGAAATTAAGATGGATATGAAAACTAAAGATGGAATGATGGAATATTGTAATAAAGTCTGTAAAACAAATAATTGGATATTAAATAAAGATAAAGAAACACTAAATAATTTAATTGATGGTTTAGTAGATAATAAGAACAATATTGATTATCAATCATGTCCTTGTCGTCTTGCCTCAGGTAATCGAGATTTAGATAGAGATTTAATATGCCCTTGCGATTATGCCCCATTAGATATTAAAGAATATGGTGCGTGTTATTGTAATTTGTATTTACGCTCAGATTTCTACGACACAATAGGAGAAGATTTTATTATTGTTCCTGAAAGAAGGCCTATAGAGAAGGAAAAAGCTGTTTTAAATTATTTTAAAAAATAAATCTTATTAATAATTATATTTTTTTCGGTTAATGTAATATAACTATTTCTAAATCCACTTTTTATCTATAAATAAAATCCTTAAATAGTACGTTTTCTCTTTATTTATTATGTCAGATAAAGAAATCACTGATGATGAATTAGAAGAGGAACTTGACAAAGCATTTAAAGAAAGTGAGAGATTAAGAGATCACTGTGGAAATCCTTTACCAAGTAATAAAGAAGTTGGAATTCAGCGTACTGATGTTAAAATAAAAAAGAAATAAATTATCTTAATTTTTTTTTATTTATCTTATTTTAAAGAAATAACAAAGATTAATCCAATAATGTAAGTTTTGTAATAGCTCCAATTTCATTAAATTCTGATGGTTCCATTCTTAATTCTTTTCCAGTTATTTTATTGGCAATTGAAGCTGCAAAAATAGCCCAGGGGCAAATTGCATTAGTTAATTCTTCTTTTGTCATAACACTCCTCACTTGAGCTGTTGAGCAGTTTACAGATTCAATTGTAAAAGCTTTTTCTGATTCCCATTTAATTTTCACCTTCTCTGCCATACCTATTTTCTCAGACATTTTCATAAATTCTTTCAAAGCATCAGAAAGACTCAATTTTTCAAGCGTTCTCATATTTAATCCTGACATGGTCATCATCTTTTCAATAAATTCATAAGTTCTAGGTACAACATATTTGAAAAGAGTTGGTGTTCCAAGTAGTTCTTTTGCTGACTTTTCATAACCAAAAGTTACTCCATGGAGTAGAAATGCTATTTGATTGAAAGCAAAACGTGTTTTTTCCTTAATAGATGCTCCTCTTTTATATAGCACCAAGAGAAATAGACCAGCACCACCAAAAAATGGAATAATTGCTGCCCATAAGAAGGAATTAGGCACAATAATAGGTGAAATTCCTGTTACAAAGTAAAAATTGTAAAGACTTGTCCAATGAGATAAACTCCAGCCTAAAAAACCTATGGGTCCTATATATTTTCCATATATATAAATACTATCTTTTTTATATCGAGCAACTATAAATTTGAAAGTTACTAATATAGTGGCTATCAAACCACCAATCCAAGTATGAAACCAGCGGCTAGAAGGGATTATTAAGTATGGATCTGAAGCTATTATATACTGGACAAGCATGTACATACACTGAGCAAATAATGCATAGAATATTGAGATTTCAATCCATCCAAATCTTTTGTGATATTTAACTATAGTAAAATCACCCTTCATTAGATTTAAATCTCTTATATTATACAATCCAATAAATTCATTGGCTAAAACAAAGCAGTAACCTATTATAGTTTGTAAAATCATTAATTCAGTCCATATTTCCATAGCTGACATTTATTTAATCTCTTAATTTTATCGAATTTTTTAATTGATATTAAAAAGTTATATCTTTATATTATATTAATAAATAAGAATTTTACATTTATAGTTTAAATTCAATTTAATTAAATGCGATGAATATTATTTTAATTGTTTAAAAATATCCCAACAAGTATTTTGAATTATTATATAGTCAGAAAAATTCTGAATATCACCTATTAATGCTAAAGCAAAGTTATTAAAATTCATACAAATTGTGGTTAATCTTTCACCACCAATACTGGCATTAAACAATGTTCTATTATATATTTCTTCACTTACTTTTTTTGAAGAAGTTAAAAAGCTTATGGTTTCTGGGATGTAATCGGTACAATCATAAGTTTCATCGAAAATCTTTGAATAAAAAATTTTACCAACCATATCTACTAAATATATTTGTTTTATTTTAGGATTCCATTGTATACTTTCAAATTTTTCAATTAGCTTTTTAGTTTTTTTTAGATATTTACTTTTTTCATTAAAAAATTCTAATTTCAGGTATTCATCTTCAAGGGATTCTGATAATTGATATTGCTTAACAATTAGAATATTCGCTCGGGGTTCAACTATTAAATTTTCATTTTGTACAGTATTAAGTAATATCCAATATAATTTTTCCTTTAGATTATTTTGATATAAGAGCTTAGCAGAATTTATAATCAGAGGAATAAGGAAACTAATTTTATCTTTATTTACATATTGTTTGGCATGGATATAATAAATATTTCCTCCTTTAGGTTCGAGAAACATTATCGTTTTTAAGGCTGAATTTTTATCAATATTGTTTATAGCTTCACCTAATGTATCTAAACCATGTGATTTGATTATCTGATTCATGTAGTTATCAAATTTTTTATAATCTGATACCAAACCATCAAATTTTTTGTCAAGAATTTCTAAAAATAGGTTAATAAACTTGTCCATTATATTGTGTATAACAGCATGCAATAATTCAATTAGTTCTTCATTTTTGGTGGTTATAACAAAGGTTAGCTTTTGATATAGTTCTTCAAATTTCTCAAATATAATTTGAGTCTCTTTCATTTTTAAAGATTTTATATCTTCACCCCTTTCTACTGTGGCAAAACTATTTATCGCAGTTAAGAATCCACTAAGCAAATCATCATCCTTATCACCTGTATAACTTTCTGGATGCCAATTGTATAAAAGCGTACCTGATTCATTAATAATTAATAGATCTTCAATCATAGTCATTTAATATTGATTCTTCTTTTGAATATAAGATTGATAATAGCTCTAAATTAATTAAAAAACATTAATAAAAATATAATCTACTACTTAGAATTCAAGTTTCTTTATAAATATTATAATACTTAATGTAAATCTTTAATTAAAAATATAGATTTGATATCCTTAGGTGAATACCATGAAAGAACGAATCAAAGGAAGAAAAAATTATCCAACTGATGAAGTGGATTCAATTAATTTTCTGAGCGATGAAGCAATAAAGAAACTTATTAATTTAAAGAATGAAATCGATTTCAAAGCAGAAGATTACAATAAATTGTATAATTGTGTTCATTGTGGAGAATGTGAAACTGAAATAGAACGAATTTCATTAAAGGAAAAATATATCGAAGATGGAAATACATTTGAAGGAATTGATGAGATGAAGGAATATTTTAACAAATTCAGATCACCATATCCTACCAATAAGATGCGAATAAAAAGACCGAAGGGAATTTCTAATGATTCTGATACTCTTTTTTTTATGGGTTGTCTTTCTACGATAAGGATTCCTCAATATACTCAACATGCACTTCACTATCTAATACAACAAGAATTAGATTTCACTATTCTAAATACCGAAATTTGCTGTGGGTGGCATCTGAAAATTAGTGGATTAAAAAAGGAATATGAAACAAGTGTAAAGGAGAATAGAGAGATTTTTAATTCAAGAAAATTCAGAGAGATAATTTGTTTATGTCCTGCTTGTTATTATCTTTTTAAAAATGAAATGGATGGTTTAAATGCTGAGGTGAAATATATTTCTGATTATATAAAACCTTCAAATCTACACAAGTCAGGGAAAGTTGGAGTACAACATTTGTGTCAATTGATGAATAGAGATGAAGAAGGAATAGATAAATTTATCAACGATATACTTAGAAGTGCAGGCTATGAAGTTGTAGAGATTCCCCATTGGTGCTGTGGTGGTGGATCTGGCTGGATGGGACGAACTGATGTTATTGAAAAGATTGCTCAAAAAAGGATGTCTGATTTTGATCGAGAAGATCTTAACTATGTTACAACCTATTGTCCTTCGTGCTGGTGGATACTAAGACGATTTAGTAAACAATGCAAAATTCACCCTAAAGCGATAGATCTATTTGAGTTATTACTATGAATTCAAATAAGATATTATGTAAAAAGATCTAAAATAATTTTGTTTTAATTTACTTCTGGAATTTCTACAACAAAATTAGTATCTTGAGAATAGTCATTTTCAATACGATTTTCGACCCAAATTTTACCATGATAACTTTCAATTATCTTCTTTACAAGAGAAAGTCCAATGCCCATTCCTCTTATACTATTGTCTTTCTTATATCCTTTTTGAAATATTACCTGATTAATCCACCAAGATGTTATCCCAATATCTACTTTTTGAAGATTATCTATTTGAGAAATAATCCCTTTTGCACACCATCCATGAGTATTCCTAAAGAATTTATTATTTTCATCAAAGAGGAATAAAGAAACACGGTCTGCTTTGGTTAGATTACCTATGTCTTCAAAGGAGGAATTGATAGCTTTATCAAGATTTATTCTACCCACAAATCGAGAAAAAATTATGGATATAACTTTTTCAAATTTTAACCTACTTTCAAGTGATAATTTAATACTCCTTGATGATGAGATTTGAAAATAAATCTGATTTTATTCAGACATTATAGATAAAGCTTAATCTGAAAATATGATAAAGTAAATATTTTTAAATTTGTTGAAAGGTAAAAATCGTTTTTTCAAAAGGAGAATCCCTCAAAGGATTGTTATTATTACATTATAATATAAGAAATTTAATAAATTTAGGAAATTTTTTAAATTTGATTGGAGTGGAAACTAATAATAATATTATTGAAAAAACTGTTGATAAAAAATCTAAAAAGTTTACTTTAAGAGAATTTGGAGGTGCTTTTGGAGATTGGGGTACTTTAATTCCATTTGTAATTGGTTACATTTCAATAGTAGGATTGAGCCCCGCTGGAATATTCTTAACATTAGGTCTAACCAATATCATAATGGGGATAAAATTTGACCTTCCCCTTCCAGTGCAACCGCAAAAAACAATTGGGACTGTTGCTATTTCGAAAGGATGGGATACAAATATGGTCATCTCAACAGGATTTGGTACTGGAGTAGTATGGTTTATTCTGGGGTTTTCAAAAAAACTCAATCAAATTGTGAGTAAAGTTCCAATTATTGCAGTGAGAGGTATACAACTAGGATTGGCGTTGATTCTAGGTTGGACGGGAATTATTTTGTTCTTAGATAATTTAATAGTTGGGTTTATCTCAATTCTTATAATATTAATTCTAATTAAAAATAAACCTATTCCGTCTGCTATTATTCTTACGTTTGGAGGAATTTTATTGATGTTAATTTCTGGCGTTATAAAATTTTCAGAATTAGAATTTGGGATTCCAATGTTAACTTTTCAAATCCCCACATGGAATAATTTTTTAATTGGGATGTTATATGCAGGAATTGCGCAAATATTTTTAACTCTGACAAACGTTATGGTTGCAACAGTCGTATTAATTAAAGAACTCTTTCCAGAAAAAGAGTTTGTTGATGCTAATACCTTAGCTTTTAATATGGGTGCTATGAATTTGATAAATCCCTTTTTAGCGGGGATGCCTTTATGTCATGGATCAGGAGGATTAATGGCACAATACGCTTTTGGAGCAAGAACAGGTGGCTCTATGATATTGGAGGGAATAATGGAAATTATTCTTGGATTATTTTTTTCTGAAACGTTACTTTTACTTTTTACAGAGTTTCCAATGGCAATTTTAGGGGCTATGCTTATTTATACAGCTATTTTATTAGGAAAAATAGCATTTAAGGATTTTAATATAAGATCATTCCCGATTATATTAATCTCTGCTTTAATATGTTATTTCTTAAATATTGCTTTAGGTTTTTTAATTGGACTGATAATGTTCTTTATTTTTAAAAAAATAATTGAAACTCCAAAAAATTGATCTCCAAAATTGATCTTTTAAAATATTAATATGATTTTCTCTCATTTTATTCAATAATAATTTAGAAAGATGTTTCTTTATAATTTAAACGAAAAATTCTTTTAAGTATGAAAGCAAATATTCATAATAGAACGAATTAATGGGTGATTTTACGTTATTTTCTGAAAATGAGATGGATAATATTAAAAGAGAAATGGCCAAATTAAAGGATAAAGTGATTTTAAAATTGTTTACTGATTTCAAAATCCAAGAGGATGGAAAAAAAATAAGAAAATGTATGGCTTGTGAAGGAGCATATGAGTTATTGAAAACTTTAGAAGATCTATCTGATGGTAAATTAAAAATAGAGGAAATATCCACTGAAGAAAATGAGGAAGAAGCAAGAAAGTATAGTGTAACAAGAATTCCTGCTATATTATTTGTTGATGAAAATGATAAAGAAATAATTCGATACTCTGCTTATCCGACTGGATCAGAATTTGTTCCTTTTCTCAACAGCATCCAATACTTCTCAGGTGTAAGACCTTATTACTCAGATCAAATCATTACACATCTAAAAAAGATAGATAAGTCGAAGATGAAGATTTTTATCACTCCAACATGCCCATATTGTCCCGCAACAGTACCAGTTCTTACTTTATTCGCTATAGTCAGTAAAGGAAAGGTTTCAGCCGAAGTAATTGATGTTGACTTAAATCCTGATATTGCTATGAAATATCAAGTTCAAGGAGTTCCGCACACAGTTATAAATGAGAAGGATCATATTTATGGAATGTTTACTCCTCAAGATCTTTTGGACAAACTCACAAAAGGTCAAAGAGATTTTGGAGGAATGTATGCTTAGGAAAGGTGATTCATAAAAAATGTCTTCGGATGTAAAATATAAAGAAATAATTAAACGAGAGATGGCTAAATTAAAAAAGCCTGTAAAATTAAAAGCTTTTACTTGTAAAAAAAGACCACCAAGTGGCAGTGCAATTAGAGAATGCATGGATTGTGGTCAAATTATGTCATTATTAAAGATCTATGAGGAAAATTCTAATGGAATGCTTAAAATCGAAGAACTGTGCATAGATGACAATCCGGAGTTTGCTAAAATGTATGATATTCAACGAGTTCCAACAATTCTTTTTATAGATGAGAATGGGAATGAAGTAATCCGTTATTTGGCAGCACCTCAAGGGGGAGAAATCCAGCCTTTTATTCAAGCCATTTTTGCTTTTGCTGGAGGGAACAACTATTTTGAAGCAACAATTAAGCAAAATTTAGATCGAATCCGACCAAGTACCATTAAGATTATGGTCACAATGTCTTGTCCTTATTGTCCACAAGTTGCATCTATTGCAAACTTATTTGCAATTGCTTCTAAAGGAAAGATTCGATCAATTATTGTAGATATAATGGCTAACCCAGATATAGGTCAATATTATGACGCGGCAGGTGTTCCATATACAATTATTAATGATCAAAAAACTTTGGTTGGAATGGTTGGACCCAATGAAATATTAAGAGCTCTAATTGGAGGTAATATACGTGTTCAATATTGATATGAACAGTATCGATTTAGATAAAATTTATGATCTTATCGTTTTAGGAGGAGGACCTTCTGCAATTGGCTGTGCAATTTATGCAGCACGATTTGCTATGGACGTATTAATTGTTGGAAAAACATTTGGAGGTTTAATTGCCACAACTCATATTGTTGAGAATTATCCTGCGATTACATCAATAAGCGGTCAAGGTTTAATGGATATGTTTAAAGAACACATGGATTCTTTAAATATCCCATATATTTCAGATGAAATAAGGAGTATCAACAAAATTGATGATCATTTCGAACTTTATTCTTTCTTTCAAAAATTTAAAGCCTATTCTATTTGTATAGCAACAGGTTCAGAGAGGAAAAAACTCGGAATTCCTGGAGAAGAAGAATTTGCGGGACGGGGAGTTTCATATTGTGCCACATGTGATGGTCTTTTTTACAATGATAAAGTAGTATGTGTAATAGGAGGAAGTGATTCCGCTGCCAAAGAAGCATTATATTTAGCACAAAACACGAAAAAAGTATATATTATTTATAGAGGAGAAGATATTAGAGCTGAACCAATAAACAAAAAGCGTGTTCTTGAAAATGAAAAAATAGAGATTATCTACAAAACCAATGTTACTCAAATAAAGGGGGAAGGGATTGTAAAATCTGTAGTTTTTAATAATGGAAAAGAATTCAAGGTTGATGGTGTATTTATTGAGATTGGATCAATTCCTAAATCTGATTTAGCTAAAAGAATAGGAGTAGTAACAAATGAAAAGGGAGAAATTAAAATCAATCGTAAATCAGAAACAAATGTTAAAGGTATTTTTGCTGCTGGAGATGTTGCTGATGCGCCTTTCAAACAAGCCATAACGGGTGTAGCTGAAGGAGTTATAGCTGCTTATTCTGCTTTTGATTACGTTAAAGAAATGAATATCGAATATTAATAATGGATTTAACAAATTTGAATATTTTACTTAAATTTAAAATAGAAAAAAGAAAAAATAAATTTAATCGACTTTTATCTCTACACTGTGAAACTCGGGCTCTTTGAATGGAACTTCAACTTTTAGTAAGCCGTTTTTATAAGTTGCTTTTGCTTCTTCGGGATTTATTGGACAACAAAGCCCATATGAACCTATATATATAGTATCTTCAGTTTCTCCTTTTATGAAAAAACTATCATCATGCATCTTAAGTTTAATTGATTCTTTCTCTACTCCAGGCAATTGTATTTCAATTTTATAAACATTTTTTTCGTCATCAGCCCAAGAACATACCTCTGGAGATGTTAAAAATTTTTCCGTTTCTTTTACTTCAGACAAATTTTTCACCTAAAAGTATAATTTATAACATATTTCTTAATTATTGCAACCAAAATAGTGGTTTTAAAAGTTCGTTCTTTGGATTATTAGAGAAATAAAAATTTTCCACTTGTAGATTAAACTAAAAATCACTTTTAGTTTTGAATTATAAAACCTTAAAAAATTAGTAATACCATCTTAAAATGAAAGATTATAAGAAGTCACATCCAAAACATCTTTCATTGATGTAAGAATCACATTCTAAACAGTTTCTGCCACATGGAGTATTCTTATTATCTATATCAAAAAAATTCAATGGTAGAAACTCTGGTTTCGAAATATCTGAAGCAAATATAATTTCTGATGAATTTATTAATTCTCTATCAGCTAAAAAACAGTAATTAACAAAATCATTTAAATCATCTATATTCTTACCAATAATCCCTAATTTGATATGATATTGACCTGTAACCTTTGATATTAAAAATATTCTAGGACATAATTTAAATTTATTAATAAATTTATCAATATCATCGTATTTTTGAAGCTTTACATTAACATAAGCTACTTTAGTATTAAGTGAATTTAAATTGATATTTCCTTGAATTTTTAATATATTAGCATCTATCAATTTCTTAATTCGATGCTGTACACCGGTATGGCTCATACTATTTTTAAGATTATTTCCTATCTGAGTATTACTTTGCCTTCCATCTAAATATAGTTGCCCAATTATTTCTTTATCAACCTCGTCTAACTGGGTTATTTTAATTTTCTTCGATTTTTTATTTTTAAGCTTAGTTATTTGTTTTTTTTGTTTCATACTTTCTAATCTTGAGTATAATATTGGAGATATATATGAAGCAAATGTCTCTAAAGAGTTTACATCATCTTTTGTATAATCTGATTTCTTATTCGCAACTTCTAAGATTCCAATTACCTCTTTTCGATGCATTATTGGTACAACAATAACTCGATTCATTGGAATATGCCCCTTAGGGGGATTTAAAGATTGATTGGAATATTTTGTTTTTCGTTCGATCAAAGATCTTGCCCAGATTGCATTACTATTAATCCAATCTTCACGATAAAATATAATATCTTTATCAGGGATTTGGCATTTTTCCCATACATCCTTCGTCATTGAAGGACATACAAGATTACCATTCTCATCAATATAACCAAAAATACCAAATTCACTCTCGATTACAGATAAGATAAAATCAAGCACTTGAGAATATACTTGTTCATCTTCAGACTCTGTAAATATCTTGATAATTTTATCTCTAAATGCTATACCTAATTTTGGGCTCATATATCTAAAAATAATAAATAAAACTCTATTTTGAATTCAAACAAATTATATTTTTTTTTTTTATTTAAAAAACATTTATGCTATAACTTATAAAGAGTTCTATTAAATATCTACTAAATATATTTTTGTTAAATATTGAATCTCCACTATTTATGGGAAGTTAGGAATAAAAATATTAGATTTTAACAGTTCTATATTTTTTTATTGTATTTTGAAGACCTTTTTTGAATATCAATTGTATTTTGAATATAAAAAAGATAGAAAAGTTTATATATGAAAGTTATATAATTATTTTTATACTTTATTGTAATTAATGAAATACTAAAATTTTTAAAAATAAAGATTTTTAAATTTTTTCTTGAAATTCAAAATTAAGTGAGACAATATGATTAGTGAAAAAATAGGAATTGATGATATTGATTGTAAAATAATGGATTTAATTCAGAAAGAGCCAAATCTTACTCATACTGAAATCGCAGAGCATGTAAATCGAAGTCAACCTACTGTAGGCATGAGAATTAAAAAGCTTGAGAAATTAGGTGTATTAAAATATCAAGCGGGTATCAATTTAAAAGAAGCAGATCTCTGCTTTGCTAGAATTGAACTAAAAACAAAGAACCCACAAAATGCTATTGAAAGAGTAAAAAGATGTCCTTTCCTTTTAAACGGATTTCGAATATCAGGAGAATCAAATATAAGTATTTTAACTATAGGATTAAATATTAAAGATATTGATAAGATAGTTAATCAAAATTTTCGAAGTGACCCAGATGTCATTGATGTTCATATTGATATAATTTCTGATATTGTAAATGATTTTGTCTTACCAATGGACTTGAATCTTGAATATGGAGAATTAGTATTAAATAAGAATTGCTGTGGTAAATGTAATTGCAAATCTAGAATTTGCTATAAGAATTAAATAAGTTCAATCTATTTTTAAAGCTTTTAATTTACAAGCAGTAGTGCAGATATGGCATTTGACACATCTATCTTCACGATTTTCAAGTACAATACATTTAGGTGTAGAATCTTTACTAATAACCTCATAGATTCCTCTAAAACAAGCTTCTTCACATGAGAATTCTTTACACTGTTTACATTTAGAGATATCTATGTGATGAAATTTATAACTTTCAATAGAAACTCTATCTTCTACCGTGCTCATTATGATTATTCAAATAAAAAACTCTTTTTATCTATTAAGGTTATATTCTATAATAAAATCTCTTAATATATGAAATCATTTTAATCTAAATATTGTTGAATAAAAATTTCGGAACAACATTCATGGATAATAGTAAAATACCTCTTTTTGAAATACCAAACCTCATGAAAGGTAAATTTTTAGCAAGGCCCAATAGATTTATAGGAGAAATTATGTACAAAGGACAGACTGAAGCTGCTCATATACATGATCCTGGAAGATTGAAAGAATTACTTATTAATGGAGTAGAAGTATTATTTACACACTCACGAGGTAAATTAAAATATTATCTTAAAGCGGTTCGAGCTAACTATGAGTGGATCCTTATCGATACATCATTACATTCTAAGATTGCAATGAAAGTGTTTGATTATTTATCTGAAATTTCGAATGCGAAAGAAATTAAAAAAGAAGTAAAAATAGGTAATAGTAGAATAGATTTTTTAATAGACAACACACCATTAGAAGTAAAAGGCGTAACGTTAGTTAAGGATGGAATAGCCCTTTTCCCTGATGCTCCTACTGAACGTGGAGCAAGACATGTAAAAGAAATTTTAGAGCATAATGGAATTATACTTTTTTTAATATTACGTAAAGCTAATAAATTTAAGCCAAATTCAGAGATGGATCCTAGATTTTCAAAAATTTTAAGCCAAGCAAGACAAAAGAACATTAAAATTCTTGCCGTTCAAATCAATTTTGATGGAAAAGCAATCTATTATAATGGGAGAATTCCATTGGATGATTTTTAGTTCAATTGTTAAAAAATTCTCTCATTTTTTTTGATTAGAAGCGGAATTAATAAAGACTAATTTTTTATAAGTTAATGCAAATAAATTATAAGTCGCAATAATTTTTACATAATTAGAATAGAATAAAAATATTTAAAGGGATTTTTATGATTTCAGAAAAATTAAAGCTTGATGATATAGATAGACAAATTATTTCGCTTGTTCAAGAGGATCCAAGCCTTACGCACACAGAGATTGCTACTAAAATAAATAGGTCGCAACCAACCGTCGGTATGCGTATAAAAAAGTTGGAAAAAAATGGAATATTGCAATTCCAGCCAGGGATCAATTTTAAGAAAGTGGATTTAAATCTCGCCACTGTTGAGATAAATTCTAATAATCCTGAAGAAATCATGGATATGGCTAAACATTGTCCATTTATGCTCAATGCATTTAAGCTAACAGGGGATCATAATGTTTGTATCTTACTTACTAGTTCAAAGCTTCAAAAACTTGATAATATTGTAAATTACCATTTTCGAAATAATCCTGATATAAGCAGTGTTTCTATGGAAATCGTTCTTGATTTTGCAAAGGATTTCGTCTTACCAATTGATTTTGATTCTGAAGAACATGATCCTACTTTGGAAAATGGTTGTGGTGAAAAATGTAAGGTCAAGATAGCAAAAGCAAAAGGTTTGATAAAAGCTTCTTAAAAACTAAGATTTTTTATTAATCTTTTAATGAATTCCCTAAAGAACATTAATTAAATAGATTTAAAATAAAAAAGAGTTAATCTGTTTCTTCCTCATCTTCTTGAGTAAATTTAAATTTTGGAAGATCTGCTTTCATCGAGCAATCTGGACCACAATATCTTCCATCGAAATTCTCAATTTGAAAATCTATGGGGACGACAAAATCATGAATTGATTCAATTAAGATATTTGTTTTTACATTGATCACATTTTTATCCCTTCGAAAACATAAATCAACAAGTTTTTCAATTGTTTGTAAATCTGAAGCCGCGATAAAGCATAGAAGGTTAAATTCACCAGATATCTTGAATGCGTGATTGATAAAAGGGCATTTCTCAATCTTGCGGACAATATCGTCAACATCTTTAGTTGAAATGTAAACAATCGCAACTTTTATATCAACTTTCCTTATATTGAAACCTACTTGTTTAGTAAGCAAATTCTTCCTCTCTAATTTAATAATTCGCGCACCCACAGCAGGTTGAGATTTATCTATTTCTTTAGCAATATCACTATGAGTTATGTCGGGATTTTTTTCAATCATTTCGATGATTTTCTTATCGTCATTATCTATGCTTAGTAACTCATTAAAATTTTTTTTTCTCATTTTATCCATTATATTTCATAACCTCAAATTAATTTAAACTTAGTTTTAATAAATTTAAATCTTTATAAAGAGTCCAACTTACCAAAATAAGAAAACTAACATTATTTATTTTGTTTTATAAATTTCTGATTTTTTCATAAATTAAAAGTTAAAAGAGTAGAATGGGATTATAAGACATTAGTAAATATGTTAATGATGATGATTACAGTAGAAAAGCCAACTAATCCAATCAAGAATTTTAATGGATTTCCTTTTTCTTTCTCAGGGATAACCTCTCTCACAATAACATATAATATCACCCCAGAGATGAAAGAATAGAATATAAAGAGAAGTTCTAAATTAACAGGTAGTAAAGAATTAACTATTAATCCAATTACGATGCCACTTAGCGCAGAGCCACAAGATATATATATGAGAATTGAGTTTTTTTCAATTTTTTGTTCTTCATAGATTTCTAAATCAGTGAATATGAGATGTGCTTCAGATCGTTTAGTTACAACAGTTCTAAAGAAGGCATATATGAAAAAGAGAATACCTCCTACTAATTCAATTAATAATAGCCCTATTAAAATAATTCCTACAAGAAAGTGATAGATGTAATCTGTAACCAAACGGAAGTTAGTTAACTCTTTATTAATTTTATTTTGAATCTTTATTTTATATTCATTTATTTCTTTTTTCATTCCTTCTTCTTGTTCATTTAATTCAGATAATGTTCGAGCTATTTCTTTCAATGCTGGTTCATCTAAATTTTCACGTGTTAATTCTTTTGTTAATACTTTTTCCATATTTCGTTCAACGCTTTCCAATACTTTTTCTTTTACTAGTAACTTTCTCATTTTTTTTTGAGTATGCATTTCAACTTTCTGAAGAATTAATTTTTCACTTATATGAATAAATGCAAAGCCAACAAGTACAAAGAGAAATTCAAATAATTTTAATTCAAAAGGAAAAGTTGGCAATCTTTCGGCAATTTCAGGGAGGACTATAAGGAAAAAATATGATACCGATATTCCTGCTATTAATGAAGCATGTACTTGAATTAATTTATTTTCAAAATAATCTGCAATGAAAAACAATACTCCAAAAGCTATGGCAAGAATTATAACTATTATTAAATTAACACTCATTAATATTGAAAATAGATTTAAAATTTAATAAATATGTAGTAATAAATTAAATTATAAAATTTAATGATTTTTAATAAAGATATAGGAAAGAAAGCATCATAGGTGTAATTTTATCGAGTTCCTAATAATCACTTCAGCTGAAGATAAAGCGTCAATGAATATTCGAGAGAATTTTTTAAACTCTAAATTCTACAAATTCGAAAAGACGAATTTCTCTTGGTATAATAATCCAGTTTTTAAATTGAAAGTTAATTTACCCGAAAATAAAATATTTCTTGCCCTTACAAAAGATCCCCTAATTTTTTTGAATTCTCTAAAGCTAGATGAATCCGAGTTAAATCCAGATTTCCTTATTTTTGCTAGTCGTCACACATCAGAAACAGCTCGACCAGCGTTTTTGGTACACACAACAGGAAATTGGAGTGTAGAAGCGGATTTTGGGGGGGATCCTCGAGAATTATCAAAAACGAGTGCGTTATTACAGAAAGCGGCAGTTTTATCGCTAGCTAAACAAGAATTTCCAACACATTTGAAAAATTTTTCTCTTGATATTGAAGTGACACATCATGGACCTACAAATCTGGAGAAACCAATGATATTTATGGAATTGGGGAGTAGTGAGGTTGAATGGATTATGATTAACGCTGGTGAACTAATCACAAAAGCAGTCATTGATACAATATTCAAATATTTAGAACTTAGGGAAAAAAGGAGTGAATATATTGGATTAGGATTCGGTGGAACTCATTATGCTCCCAATTTTTATCGATTAATTAAAAATAAAGATGTGGCACTGTCATTTATTTGTCCTAAATATTATATTCAACAATTGGATGAAGAATTAATAAATAAAATGATTAATAATACTCTTGAGAAGGTTGATTATTTCATCATAGATTGGAAAGGAACTAATTCTGATGATAAGAAATATCTAATACCTCTTTTGGAAAATTTTGAAATCCCGATAAGGAAGACAAAAGAGTTCTAAATGTTTAGAATTAATAAAACTTACCTAGGATTATTTTCTTCTTCTACATCTTTTTCTCTTGGTCTTCCTTAATTTTTTCATAATATTTTACTAAATTTTTAAAAACATAATTGGTTGCTGAAAAACCTTGGGTCGCTGTTCTTAGTAGAATTTTCTGAAGAAAGTCATAATATGGCACATCTTGGTCTAGAGTAACATTTAATTCTCTAATATTGAAGAAACTACGGTAAAATCCTGTTGGCCAGTCCACTAATGGTTGTAGAACTTGACTATAATGTTTTTTTCCATTTGTACTTAGCTCTAATTCCTTTTTTAATTGATAATGATATTCGTTTCCTTCTTTTTTAATGGTTATAATGCCGTCAGATTCAATTTCTTTCATAAGATTATTAATATCAGTTAATTTTATATCTGTAATATTCAATTTCTTTAAATTCTTTAGTATGTCGGAGTTGGTCATACCACTTGACTTAATCATTGGATAATTTCTAGCCATTATATTGTATTTTAATGGGACTGATTCATGATCTAATTTATTATATTGTATTAAATTGCCTAAGATTTCTTTGGATATCAGATATTTTAAAATTAGTTGATCTTCTTCCGAAAAATCCTTTTTGAATAAATCAGAATCAAAATATAAACTATAAAAAGTATATAATAATGTCTTAACTGCATAAAATCCATCAAGTGTTGTTTGTTCAACGATTTTTAAGACATTAATTCGGTATTCCATATCATTTAAGAATTTATCTTTATCAAGTGGTATTTGACGGACAATATGAGGTTTTTCATTTAAAGGTTCTAAATATTCTTCCCATTTTTTTTTTAAACGAGGAGATTGAGTTTTTACAATGGTAGAAAGTTTATATACAACATCTAAAAGTTTATTTAGAAATTCCGTTTCAGATACCTGAGTCATCCTCTAAACACCTTAACCATGTTTCTATTTTTTTTAAATTACTAGGAATATTATCTTTAATGAGTTTTTTAATTTTTCAATAAAAATTATATTTAAAATTAATTTGAATTTAAAATTATATTATTTTAGTTATTATAGTAATATTACATAATTTAAACGCCTTTTCCTTAAAATTCTTGATCAATTTTTCATAAAATTCTATTATTTATTCACTTTACTATACTTAATTTCAAGTTTAAAAAATGATATAAATTATAAACTAAGATATTAAATAAATCAATATCTGATTTTTGTCTTTATATAAATTAATAAAAATTGAAAATTTTATTGGATAAGAATTGCTCAATATGTATGAAAAAACTTTAGAACATATGGCTATTGCTTCAAATAATGAGTCTGAATCGGATAAATTTTTTATCGAATTATTATGTCTTGAAAAAAATAGAACTTTCACAGTCTCAGCTGATTTGATGGAGAAGTTTTTTGGTATAAGTAAAGAATGTAAAATTTTGAGATATGAAAAAGGATCTCTAAGTTTTGAAGTCTTTATAACTAATGATAAAAGTAAATCAAATGATATTTTTACACATTCTTGTTTATTAATAGAAAATCGAGATGAGTTTGTTATTAAAGCAAAATCAATGGGATTTGAGGTTATTAAAGTTCCGAGAAAAGATAGCGATAACTATTATCTTTTTATTAAAGACAACTTTCATAATCTTTATGAAATAAAGGAAAAGGTATAATTGATTAATTCTATTTATTTAAAATTCCTGAGGTTTTAATTATTTCCATATGATCAAAAGCTAGTTTCAAGGAAGCAACATTTGATATGGGAATAATTTCTAGAGCAGCAGCATCGTCTTTAGCTTTTGGTTTTTCATTTTTTGTCATTGGTTCACATAGAAAAGCAATAGTTATGGTGTGACCTCTTGGATCACGTTTAGGGTCTGAAAAAACGCCTATAAATTCAACGATTTTAACATTCATATTAGTTTCTTCTTCTGCTTCACGGATACAGGCATCTTCTACTGTTTCTCCAATATTTACGAATCCACCGGGTAAAGCATATTCCCCTTGGAATGGAGGATACTTTCTCCGTATTAAAATAATATTACTTTTCTCATATAAAATTACTGCATCAACAGTTAATAAAGGTGTCTTAGGGGGAGGCATATAATATCCCTTAGTTAGAGAATCTTTTATTAATTTTTAATATTATTCATCCCACACTTTGGATGAAAGTAAATGTTCAATTCTAGCTTTCCTTGGTCTTATAAATTCAGTGTGATGCTCTTTACGTTCTAGTAATAAACTCTTCTCGAGATTAGTCGAATCAACTATATATACATCTAAATCTCCTTGATTTAGATAAATATGATTAAAACTTGGTTTATCATCTGCACGAACCTTATTTGATGTAGAAGTGCCACAATAAAGAAAGGTGGTGTTGAACGAATTTTTCCAATTTATTACGTACGCATGAGGAACATGACGATGACCCATTAATACTAAATCTATTCCAAACACTTGAGTAAATTCAATAATTTCTCCAGCATCGCGAACAGTAGTAAACTTTTGACCGGACATTGGAATGGGGATTAGGTGGTGGTGTAATGCCAAAACTCGGTTTTCTAAATTTTTGTTAAAACATCTTCCCGCCCAGTCCATTTGTTCATCACCAATCATTCCTTCGCTCATATCATCTCGCGAAGAATTCAATCCTACTATTATCGTATCTTTATCATCAAGAAGTAATCTTGACCGTCTTGGACCAATAAATTTTTCAAAAAAGATTAATCCTGAATTTTTAGAATCATGATTTCCTGGGATTGCTAAAAATTCTGTAATTTCTTTAATTTTATCAATATATGGGCGAGCTGTTTGAAATTGAATAACCCTACCCTTATGAACTATGTCCCCAGTGCAGACAACAACATCAGGTCGAGCTTCTTTAATATATTGAATGATGTTTTCCATATACTGTACTACAAAATCACTTCCAAAATGTAAATCTGAAATTTGTACTATTTCAATCAATTTCCTGCACCCTTTTTTTTAAATTCATAGTCAAAATGAAAGTGTCTATTATTAATAAACTAAATTTAATAATAACTATTAAATTTAAAATCTTTTTAGTACTGAATTTAAAATTAATAAAAACTGAATAATGAGAATAAATAAATCCAAACAAAAAAATATTAAAAAGTTTGTATTGAATTTTTACGTTCATGCATTATCTGTTCGAGATCATTTTTGATTTGACAACTAGAACAAATACCATCAACGTAAATATAACGATTTGTCCTACATTGAGGACAATAAAACTCTACATAAATTGGCTTCATACTTAATTAAAATAAGAGAATAAAAAAATATAAGTTCTTTCGATATACTATATAAAGAATATATACTCTATATAGAAAAAGAGCTAAAAATTGAATTTCTTGAGAATATAATTTTTAATATCATCAATATCAACATCCTTATTATCAATAAAACCTTGTCCATAATCCTTTTTTCCTCCTCCTTTTCCATTAAAGTTAGTTACACAATCTTTAACTAAATTACCAATATTAAACTCAGATTCGTGAGTAGGTTTAGATCCCATCATTCCTAAAACCATTATTCCTTTATTTGTTTTGTTTAAGAAAATGGTAATAAGATCTTCAGAATATTTCATTACTCTAACGGAAAAATTCTGTAGATCCTTTTGAGATAAATCATTAAATGATTCAAGGATAAGTTTATAATCTTTAAAAATAACTGCTTCCTTGACTAATTGTTTAATGTAATCATCACTAAGGATATTTTTAAGTTGTTTAATTTTGCTTATTCCTTCACTCCATTCAAAAAGTAACTTTTGGATTTTTTTTGCTACCTCAATTTTTCGTGTACCTAAAAATTGAGAGATTTCAGAAAGTACATCTCCCTCAAACATTTCTGATGAGTTTAATTGTAAGTCATTCTCATCTATTTTACCCGTTTTTAGTGATTTATTAATATTTTTCCACTTTTCAAATAATTCTTTAACACGTCCTACGAGTTGTTTACGATTAACGTTTAAAATGTTTTTTAATTCTTCCAGAATTTTTTTATGCTTTTCTTTTAACTTATCTGTAGCACTCCCTGCAACAAAAGTTAATCTAACAATACCATCTTGAATCTTTTGTGATTTTGTAATATGGATATAACCTGTTTCTGAAGTATTATTTAAATGAGTACCTCCACAAGCTTCAACATCTACTCCTGGAATCTCAACGATTCTTAAATTTTTACCTGGTACAGCTCCACCTTGATATATAGTCATACCATATCTTTTTTCTGCCTCAAAACGTGGAATAAAACTTAGATTAAGATCTATTTTTCGTTCTACTATTTTATTTGCTTTTTTCTCAATTTCAAGAATTTTTTCTCTAGGAATCTGTTCATAGTGAGTTATATCTAAATGTGAGTTTTTTAAAGTCTTTCTAGCACCTGCTTGATTAACGTGACTACCTAGAACTTCACGAGCAGCAGCATTAACGATATGTGTGGCAGTATGATGTTGAGACAATTGTTGACGCCATTTCTTATCTACCTCTACCTTTACTATATCACCAACTTTAAATTTAGGTTTGCTATCTAAGATATGTATAATATAATTACCTTGCTTGAACACATCATTGAATTTTTGATCATTTATTTTTCCTACATCATGTAACTGACCACCAGAAGTAGGATATGCTACAGATTGATCTAAAATAACCATACTATCAAATATTTTCAATACTTTTGCTTCATTAGAAGTTTCTGTATAATCATAATAGTATAACGATCTTGTTTCAGGAATACCTTTCAAGTCGAGTTCAATTTCCTTTCCTGTGGCATGAATTTGTTCTGTCTTTTCATGTTTTTCAACAACTAAATTATAGAAATTCTCAGGGATTTTTATTTTTACTCCATATTTTCTAGCTGTTAGCTTGACCATATCAGGACTTATACCATTAGAATCATATAATTCTATCAAAAGATCATTAGAAATTTCCCCTTTTTCCAATACTTTTTCTAAAATTTTTCCTGCTTTTTCCTTTGTAGCATAAAATTTTTCTTTTTCCACATTTAAGATCTCTCTTATTTCACTTAAATGTTCTGACACTTCGGGAAATATATCTTTTAATTCTTCGGCGTGCCATTCGCATACGTCAGCCATATCGATATTCCAATTGAATTTGTCAATGAAACTGATTGCTCGTCTAAAAATAACTCTTAAATTATATCCTCCTCCTACATTCGAAGGTAATTTTCCATCATTTATGCCGAAGAGCAAAGTCCTAGCATGTTCTGCTATAGAATAAAGTGCGGTCATTGGCATAATCTTACTTTTTAGATCTTTTACACCTAGATTCAGTTCAGCAGCAACACGATTCCATGCTTCATTCATGTCCTCGACTTCATCAACATTCAAATATGCAGAGTATTTAGAGAATTTATTATATAATTCTAAATCTAATTTGACATTTGTGATCTCTCTTAATTTTGATAATACAAATGGAAAAATAGCTTCATACATATTGGGAGTTCCTTGAGAAAACCATGCAACACGTTCTTGGCCCAGACCCATATCAAGAATTTTGAGTTTCAATTCTCTTGGTCCACCTGAAGTTTGTTCAAACATTGTATAAACTTGGTTAAATAATTCTACACCTCTACTAAAGAATTCAAGACTACACCCAAAAGATCCTCCACCTGCCCATGAATCTTCGTGGATGGTAATCTCTTCTTTAGCAAGTCCTACTCCTTTATGTATGAAATCGTGTATATCCATAAACAGTTCACCTTGATTCCATTCTTCTGGTGGTACAAATGAATGTTGTCCTATCATTACGAACCCAGTATTATGTGACCCTGTTATTCCAACGTTTTCAATATCATTAAATCTCAAACAAAATTGAGGGATTATTAACTTTTTAGCAGGTGGTTCTACTTCACCAGTTATTACATAAGGTTGAAATGCTGAAATTGATGCAATAGTGAATTCTGATGTAGGATTCCATCTAGCTACACATGGATACCTTTTAATTGGAACATAACCTCGAGGTTCTAAAATCTCAACAATTTTTTCCCAAACTCCGATAAAAGAGAGCTTTACCTCAGAGGGATTATCTACAACAACATTAAAGCCTCCTGAACAAGTGGGATCTCCGCACACCCTTCGTTCTTTAAGAGTTGTCCAAAAGAATTTCCCACAACATTCACAGTTCTTTCTCATATATCCTAATTCTCTAAGTTCCTTAGTAGGAAAGTAGGCATCAGGATTTTTTGAAGCAATTTTTTTGAAAATTTGTTTTAAATCTTTATCAGTTTGCGCGTTCTTTAAATCTAAGTTATCTTTTTCTGAGAGCACTTTAATCAAATTATGATAATCAAAATTAAATTATAAAATAATTAAGAAAATTATAATACTCCTATAATAATTTCATTTAACATTTTATTTCTTAACAATTTTACTATCCAATTTCTTAAGTAAGCTTCAAATAAAAAACAGACTCATTATCTATATTACTCCACTGATAAAGCTTTTATACTATTGAGTTAATTTTTATATGCAAAATATCTAATTTTGAATTAAAAATGAGGTAAAAATCAAATGGCTCATATGTTAGTTACAGCTTGGTACCCACCAAATAAAAGTCAAGAATTACTGAAAGTTTATATGTCTAAAGATAAACCAGCATATCCCAATTTCGTAAAAAAAATTCATCACTGGACAGTAGTGGCTTCAGATGGGCACTATAAAACGTATGCTGTTTATGAATACCCTGATGATAAAATGAAAGAAACACTGAAGGCAATTGGAAAGAGATATACTTTATATGCTACAGTAGAGGGTTATAGATATCATCCTGAATTATTGATGGATGCTGAAGAAATGATTAAAATTTTTCTTTGATTTAAAAAATTTATCTTAAATTTGAATTCTTTTTTTTTAACATTTTAAATAAACTCAATTATCTTTAGAAAATACTTGATTTAAATTTGTTTTCAATATTGGTAAGATTTACGTTTTCGATAAATTCAATCTCCCCAGATTTATTCAATGTTAGTATTGTATCTGGTTTAATTACATATTTCGCAATCTCTACATTCGTGAATAAATTTGGTAAAATATCTATTGTTTTATTCCCATATATCATATTCCATTTATAAAATCTCAAAAATATTATATTAGTTAGAAATTTCAATCCTTTTTCCCTTGATTCGATTGGTTTTTCTCGATCTAAAAAATAGAATTTATAATCTGAGGATGGAAATATATAGATTCCATGGACTCTCTTATCTATTTTATAGGTTTCTTTTGCTTTAAATATTTGTAATGAAATAATAACATTTTTATTTGTTTCGTCAAATTGCATTCCATCTTCTTCTACAAATATGATACAATCATTTTTAAGGGCAAGATAATGCTTTCGAGATGTATTATCGGTAATTTTTTGAACGAGGAGATCGTAGTATGAATTATAGATCTTATTATTATAGACGATTTCAATATCATTCATTATTCTTAAAACTTCAAATCATAAGGAATTTTTGCTTTTAAAAGATTATTTAATAAAAAATTTATATTAGGATAACTTTAGATTTAGAATTTAATCGCTGGAAATTTATAGCTGATAAATTTATAAAAAGGATTATTGATTTTATCGGAATTTTTAATTTTTTTATTTTAATTCTAGAGATTGGAGCCGAGCATATCCTTTCTTAAGAAAATCATAATCAAGCAATTCTATTTTCTCTGGAATAATTTTTAATACTAATTTTCTTTTTCCTCTAACGATTTTTTGTGCGGTTTCGAATCCTTTATCTCCTTCTTTTAAAAAGGTCAATCTCTCTTTGCCAGAAGCAGTGATTTGCATGCCTTGAACTTTACCTTCGGATAATGGTGTATATATACCGATACTAATATTCGGATTTTCTTCAATATTTTTTACTTTCCTTCCTGGAGCAGGACCTACATAAATGTTAAAACTATCTTTATCTGTATAAAAATCCATTGGAGTTGCGCGAGGAATATTATTACTACAAGTACAGAGGACTAATTCTTTCCTTTTATTTAGAAAATTACTAATTTCTTTTTTAAGCTCTTCCTTTGGCATTTCCTGTAGACTCAATTAAACATCACTTTTTCTTTTAATTTTAATTATAATTAAAAATAAAAAATTGCACATAAATCTTTAAAGGATAGTAAAAAAAAGTAAGGCTTGGTTTTAAAATCCAACAATATTGATTGGAGTAGAATTATTTTCTGAATCCACAGCAGCTCTTACATACGGAGAAACGGGACCATTAGCGAGTACCATTATTTTTATTTTTGAGCCCATTTCAGGTTTGTTTTGAACTCCAAACTTTAATTGGGCTTGTTCAGGGATTTGATGCGAAATAGTAGAAACTACTTTATCAACTTTTGATAAAGTTAATGTGTGATCACCGGTAACAGATACTAGACATCGATTTACCTGTTTTGGATCTGGTTTAAGAAGAGGATTATTTAATGCTAATTTTGCTTTATCAATTAAATCTGGTTCTTCACCTAAGGATTCGGCAATGCCAACTAATCCAGAAGGATATTTTCCATGTGGATTTTCTAATAATGTTTTTTTCACATCTGCAAAATCTATATTAACTAAACCACAATTATTAATTAGATTGACAACTTCTCCTATATTCCTTATTAAAATCTCATCCATTATTTTGAACCCAGTAATCATTGGAATTTTTCCAACAATTTCTAATAAATTGTCGTTTGGAATTGGAATTAGAAAATCAGAATATTTAGCAAGGTTTTTTAGACCTAGATTCGCTCTTACGGATCGTTGTTTACCTTCAGAGTTAAAGGGAAGTGAGCAAAAAGTAACAACAATTGCATTATTTTGTTTTGCTTCTTCTGCAATAATAGGAGCAGCTCCAGTACCAGTGCCCCCGCCTAAACCGCATGTTAAAAAGATGATATCTCCATTTAATGCTTGATTTATCCTCCTACGATCTTCTTCTGCTGCTTCAGCACCGATATTAGGATCATTTCCAGAACCCAGTCCATTACATCGCTCTTTTCCGATTAATATTTTATATTTTGAATTCGAGTAATATAAATCATGAGCATCTGTATTTATATTTATAGTTTCAGCATTTTGAATACCCATATCTTCTAATCGTGAAACTGTATTATTTCCTGCCCCCCCAACACCAACTACTAATGTCTTAATTTTTAATACTTTTAATAAATCTGCTAAATACTTATCATCATCACAATTTGGATCTGAATTAGGATTTTGATTATGATTAGCTATTTGATTAAATCTGTCTCTTACTGAAGCGCGGGATTTTGCTAATTCAACTAAATCAAATATATCTTCTGTCATTAGATATAATCACAAAGAATGAGTTATATGCTTTATAATACGAGAAAGATATCAGAATAATATAACTGAGAAATATCTAGGTAATACTGAGGGGATATCTTGCTACAATAAAGTATAAGGTTTTAAATATCATTATAAATATTTACTTACAATAATAAATTTTACAAAAGAAATTCAATAACAAAATAACAAAATTGATTTAAATGAAAGCTAAATGGGAAATTTTACTGATTTTAATTTGTTTCGTGATTTTATTAATAGTAACGGTTCTTATATCAATTCTGATTGATTGGCCTCTTATAACAGAAGATTCTACATATCTTTCAGAAGCAACATTTGATTTCTGGAGTTTAGGACATTTTCTAGCGGGATTGGGAATGTTTATGCTTGTCTTTACATTATATTTTATAATAAAAAATGTAATAGATAAACCCGGAGAACCTCCGGGTTTAGAAATTCCTTCTTCAAAAAATATTCGCGTTACGTGGTTGATTACACTAGGAGCATCAATATTATGGGAGATTATAGAAAATACTCTACTTTATGCTGTAGGTATTAAAGCAAAATTTGATAGTATTATCAATGCAACTACAGATATTCTTATATGGGGTATTGGAGGTCTTATTGCATGGTATCTTACCCATTTGATGTTTGTTAGTCATGATGACGTACACGCATACTATATATTTACATTCATAAATTTAGCGGCCTTCTTCATAGTTTTTATTCTTTTCGGGTATTTGACATTTAATATCTAAATTTTTTTTTTCTATTTTATTAAATCGAAAAGGATAGAACTTGTTTCTCTTTACTATTTTTTTCAATTTTATAAATAACTTCATCTATTAAATTATTATTTTCGTTTGAAAAATAATACAAATCCTTGTAGGGATTAAATTTATAAATTATAATTTTCATGAATATCATGCTTGGGGTTAAAAATATGGAAATTGACAACACAAATAATAGCAGCGATAAATCTGTAGCCGCTTCTGAAAGCGGTGATTTAATTAAAGTAAGAGCTATTATTACGTGTCCAAATGGTGATTACAAGAAGAAGTTTAGAAATCAATTTCTAAGGAAGGAAATAGAAATGATGATTGTTAGTTTTAAGGTCTTTGACTGGCTCACCTGTAATAAGTGTGGAGAACTCTTAAAGTTAGATTTAGAGTTTAATATTTAAGATCTTAAAATTGTAGGTTAATTTTTTATATCTATACTTATTTTTGGTTAGAAATTTAAATTTTAAGAATTTAATTTAATTTTATATTTTAAGATTAATATGACCATAAGTACCGCCACCTCCTGGAGTATATTCAATTTCATTATTCCTGAGAGCTTTTATAACTAAAGCTATATTAGCGTCAAATTTTTCAATTTTACTTACTGGGATATCAACTAAAATTTCAAATTCAGTTCCAAGTTCTTCTATCATTTTATTATACTCGTATAAAACTGTCTTACTTGTTGAACTTTTAATGTTTTTAATAGAACGAATAATATCTATTAATGGAACTGCATTAACATATGGAGGTCTATGATCGGGATGTTTAGGCTCTTTATATGTAGAAATTTTTTCAATCCTTTCACTAACACCTAATTTAATTTTAAAGGATTTATTTAATTGTTCCTTACAAGCTGAACAGATCATCTTATTTTTTGAAACTTTTTCTAAATAATCTAATCTTGAAGCTATAGGATCTACTGAATAGTAAGTAATAAAATTATCATTAATTGAATATTGATTAAAAATCAAATCTGTTTGTTTTTTTGTTTTCTTAAACATAATCCTTCTCCTACATTTACTACAAAACATTACGTAATATTTCCCCAGTTTAGGATTTAAACCTATATTTAATATTATTTTTCTTCCATTTTTTCGCTCTATTGCCTGTGAAATTTCAATAAACGAAGGATTATCAATATCGAATCTATTAAATTCTCGTCCCAAAGAACGTGGATCTTGTGAATGTGCATCACTATTACTGAGGAATGTGACTTTTTTTAAACATTCTAATCTATCAGCAAGATCTGTATTAGCAGAAAGTCCTAATTCAATGAATTTAATATTTTTAGCAGCATTGGCATAACATTCCTCTAGAGTTTTAAATTTATTTTGTCGAAAGATGGCTTTAAAAGGTGTGAAAGCATGAGCAGGGCCAATCATCGCCCCTTCATCCGAAATAATATCAGTTAATTCTGCTGGAGATAGATTTACTCTTGGGCGTCCACCCCACTCCCCTAAAATATTACTTGAATAAGGTTCCAATTTTTTTTGAATAGTATCTACCATATCAAAATCTTCGAAGAAGACAACTTCATGAACACTTTCTTTATCCTCTATTTCAGTTTGAAGAATAAAATAAATATCCTTGTAGTGGTAAGCTCCATCACTATCTTTTTCTAATTTATTCTTTAAGTGTCTCAACCAATCTGGTTGTAAGATATCACCTGTTCCTAAGATATCTAAACCTTTTTTTTTACAAGTATCGAGCATTGTATTTAAATTTAATGATTTCGATACTCCTATTGAATGGGGAGAATGTATATGTAAGTCTGCGTTAAAAAAATTCATTTATTTCATGAAATATTAATTTAATTTGTATTTTAATTTTAATATAATTAAGATTCTTTTATTTACGTTTAAATAATTATCATTTTATCATAAATAGGATCAGTTAATACAATCCTAAAATAAGATGATGTATTTTTATAATTTACTTTTTCTAACTTACCTTCAACTAATACATCCTCACCCGTTTTTCCCTGTTCGCAAAAACGACCTCTGAATGATGTAATTTCAGTTATATTTTTTTCGTTAATTCGGTTTATATTAAAATTGCTTTCAAGTATTTTTATAGGATTTATTTTATATAAGCAAGGTGTAAAAATAGAATCTGTTGAATCCAGAATATTTGCTTTAATTTTCACATGTCCATAATTTTTAAACTGATAATCATAAAAATCTCCTTTCCAATCTTTAGGGCTTTTAATGTATCTGATAAAAAAATCACGGTCCATAAATTTTCCTTGATGTTGCTTCCTTTGTTCAATTTTCAGAAATGTTTCAAAGGGTATATTGGATCCACCAACTCTCCAATGATAATGAGATTTGTATTCATCCAAGTTATACTTTCGAATATTATTTGATTTTTTGAATAACGGGGTCATATTCTCTTGAAATTTTAAACAAGTTTCAGTACCATATATAATTAAGTCAATATCTGAATCCTCAGTATGTAATCCTACCATGACAGATCCTGTGATTCCTATTGAACTCTCAGAAAGGTTACCTTCATTAATCAATAATTCACATAGTTCTTTAGAATATTTTTCAATAAGAGATAAATTTTTAGCATCTACTAGTTTCTTAAAGAAGCTCCTAGGAGTATAGATTTTTTTGATATCTTTTTTTTTAACACTCTGGACCTCCATATCGAGCTCTTTAGAAAAAAAGAGATATTTAGGATATTTCTCTCTTAAAAAGTTATATCTTTCGTTTAAATTATAAACTTTATGAAAGTAAATACCATTTTTTTTCCTATCTCCATCCGGATGAGGATAAAATCTTAAATAACAAACCTTTCGGTCTTTTGGATGAAGTAAACCTTTTACATCAAAAATTAAGTTATCATTTTTTGTTTCTATATAATCTCCTTCAATACCTTCAATAATTTTCATTAATTTCATTATAAAATAGTTTAATATTTTGAAGGAGTTTTCGATTTAATTTTATGTTTTGGTATAGTTTTGATCTTCCGTAATTCTCTTTCAAAGTTTCTTTTTTCATTTAAAAATCTTTGCTTATCCCGTTCTAATTTTTCTCTTTCACGTCTAATGGTAGTTTTCTCATTTTCTAAGTTTGCTTTTTCTTTTTCTAATCGCTTATAATCATTATTTAATTTACTAAATTTTTCTTCTAATTTTGGAATTTTGGAGTTTAAAGAATAATAAGTACTTTCTGCTCGAGGGAGCTTTTTCTGTAATTCATTTAATCTTGCCTCATGTTGTTTTCTTCTTTTTTCCAAGTCTTTCACATCTCTTTCTATCTTCTCTTTGGTTTTTCTAAGATCTGCATTCTTTTTATCAATTTCACGTGCTTTCAGGTCTAAATCTTGTTTTCTATAACGAGTTTTTTCTCTTTCTTCTTTTAATTTTTTCTTTTCGTCAGAAATTCGATTTTTTTCATCATTAATTTCCCTCTTTAAATTTTTAATTTCCTTATCTAAATTATCCCTCTCTTTAGTTAAATATTTAATTTCATTTCTCAAATCCATTAATTTATCTTCTAAATCATTTATAGTTCTATTTAGAGCATCTTCTCTTCTTTCCATTCCGGGAAGTTTTGTTTTAATTTTCGTAATACGACTTTCTGTATTTGCCTTTTCTCTCTCTAATGTTTTCTTTTCGTTTCCTATTTCTTCTCGAAGTTTATTCAATTTTTCTTGAAATTTTTCTAATTCAGCTTTTTTTTGATTTAATTCTTGATTTCTTCTTCTGAATTTATCTCTAAATTGTCTTTCTTTATTAGCTAAATCATTATTTTGTTGTTGAATTTTACTTTTTACATCATTTAATTCTTTTTCTAACTTATCGCGTCTTTCAAGAAGATTTTTTACTTCTAATTCTCTATCCTTTCTCTTTTTTTCAAGATCTTGGATATTATCTTTATAATTTTCAATTTGTTTAACTATTTTTTCCCATTCAATTTTTTCTTTATCTAATTTGATTCTTTCTTTTTTTATTTTCTTAAGCAGTTTTTTATCAGAAATTTCTTCAATTTCCTCATCAGGTGTTTTTTCTCGAATTTGATATTTGGGGATAGTTTCATCATTCATGATAATTTTATAATACTCTTATTTTCTTAATGAAATTATATAATTACTAACTCTAAAGTGTTTGCAATCTAAAATCTTAATATTTATTTTTTCTGCTCTGTGGAATCTATTTATATATTATAACTTCTATTATTCTCATAACAGAAAATAGAAAAAAACTATAAAAATAATATCTAAAATTAATAATTCTAATATATTGGTGTTGAATCTATGGGTTTTGATGATGAGTTTGATGAAGATTTTGATGAAGATTTTGATGAAGAGCTAGACGAAGATTTGGATGAGGATTTGGATGAAAGAATAGAAGAACCTACTTCCAAAGCTCCCACAGAAGTAGTTGAATCAAAAACTCCTGCAACTAAAGTTATTGTTGAGGGGAAAAAGATATCAGTATATTTTATGTCAACAATAGGACCTGGAGAAAAAAAGCAAAAATTACTCGTAAATACTGGAAATAATGTTGGAGATGTTAAAGAAACTGTAGCAAACTTATTTGGATTAGATCCTGCTGATTTTCATTTATCATCTGGTGGAGTTACAATGGATGAGAATTCATATTTAAAAGATTATAATATAAGTGATGGTGACGATATACTTTTAATTCCAGCGAGTACAGCTGGTTAAATATTTAAGTTAAAATCAGTATATTTAAAATAAAAAATCTTTTTTTTAACTCTTTTCTTTTCTTGAGGGAATTAGAGCAATTTCATCATCTTCGCTTATATCATAATCTTTTATTTGTAAGGTTTCATCCAATAATATTCCTCCAGAAGAAAGAAGAAAAGATTCTAGATCGTAATCAAACAGTCTACCAATTCTCTCCTTAATTAGACTAATTAATTCCATTCTCTCAATGATAATTATTTTTGTTTTTTCTCCAACTTCGAGTAAAGATCTTACATAAACACGGATTTGATTTTCAAGATCAATGGGATTTATAGGTGGTGTATATATAATATCTTCATCAACTTTATCCCTATTTTTTAGCATATTTTCAATCAATACTTTTCTTTCATCTGAATTAAAATAAAGCATTTCTCTAATAAATAAAATCTTATCCATTTTTGATAACCCAAGAAGGTTTATCTTATCTAATTCTTCTTGGCTAAAAAATGAAAAAATAAATTTATCAATTATAGGCTTATCCTTATAAGATTCATTCGATTCAATATATTCTTCTATTGAAGGCATGGCTTCAATATAATCATCAAAAATTTTGATAGGTATCTTTTTAATTGATTCTTTTTTTGCAAAAGATTTTTTTTTTCTTACTTTATCATCCCAACTATCTTGAGATTGAATAATAGTATATATAGTACTCGTGGATAAAACTGCAACACTCCCAATTGTGAGAGAAAGAAATAATGGAATACTGTCTATACGATAAAAGAAAAAAGCTACATAAGCTAAGATAACAAAAGTATAAAGTGCTAAAACACTAAAAATTCTAAATTTTTTCCTCATAATTTTTTAATTAGATTTTTTTCTGAATTTTAAATATTTAATTTGACATATAAATTCCATTGGAATAAATTTGAAGTTTTAATATTCATAAACCTTGAATTAATTTTTTAACCTCAGAATACCTTTCTCTTTCTAATCTGAATATCTTTCTTTTTCCATCTTTTTCGATTCTTATCAATTTCAGATCTTTTAGAATATTTAAATATTTTTTTATTGTATTATGATTTTTTTTCAAATTGAGGGATATTTCCGTAATTTTCACAGCTTTATTTTCTTCTTCCATAAAATTAATTATTTTTTGAACAACTTTCTTCTTCAAATAATAGTATAATTCATCAAATTCGGGATTTGATTCAAATTTAAAGAAAATTCTATGATTATTGATTTTTTTTGACCTAACAAAATGAAATTTTTCTAAGCAGGATAAATGCCATAAAGCTTGGTTGCTTCCGATATTTAAAGCTTTCATTATTTTATTAATATTAGACGGATTTTTTTTAATATAATTTAAGATCTCATTTCTAGTAGGATTTTCAACTATATTATTTTTCATTAGTCTAGTTCCAGGGATGATAACACGTCTTTTGATCAACTTCTTTAATATTAACTCTATACTATTTTCATTAATATTAGGATTGTATCTTACTCTATTATTTATATAGGATATAATTTCTCTTATTGAAAAAAAGCTTTTTTTCGTTAGATACTCTTCTACCAGTTCAAGAACAATAGATTCAACACTATTAAGAGAATTCATAATCCTATACTTTTATTGTGTCGAAAATTATGGGTTTTTTAATTAAATATTCTCTCTAATACAACATTTTATATCTTATATATATTAATAGGCATTCATAGAATTTATAATATAATTTATTGAAATTCGCAATTTCCCTATTTTATTCATGATAAAGATCTGAAAAAACTTCAAAATCATTCCAAAGGGTTTTATAATATCTTTTTAACGCCATTTTATTAAGTTTAAAAAATTAAAAAAAACTTAATAGAAAAAAAAAGTGATATGAATGAGTTTTGATGAATTTGATGAAGATTTAGGGATGGAAGAACCCGTAAAATCTAAAACTCCCGCTGCTAAAACTCCTTCCGCAGGAAAGAAATTGACTTTATATTTCATGTCTACCATCGGACCTGGTGAAAAAAAGGAAAAGTTAACTGTAAATGATAGCAATCGTGTA
>JBHLOG010000025.1:0-36478 GCA_048940765.1 Promethearchaeota archaeon
CTTTTCTACACTTGCTTCAGTAATTTTTTTATCAGCTTTATGTAATAGTAAGGCAGCGTATATATTTTCCATCTTATTTAACCTCTATTTTATTTTTTTTTACATTATATTTATTAAATTTAATTTAAATTCAAAAAAACTCTTTTAATTTATCCAAATAATCCTCCGATACCAACTTCTTCAGAGTCTTCCTCTTCTTCTTTTGATTTTTTCTTATCAATTTTGGGTTCTTCTTTAATAGGAGCTTGAATTTTTTCACCATAAATAAATGCATTTAATACATTAGCTTGAGAAACTGCTTTTCGAATGTATTCCCCTTTCATATCTTCTAATAAGAAGGGCATTTCAAAAAGAACTGCTAAAGCTCCTCTATAAGCACTAGCAAAATCTTGTTTGAATTTATTCATATCCATATATAAGACATCTTCTGCAATAATCTCGCCGTCGCTCCACGCAAAATTAATTTTAATTAATGATTCAATTGGTGTAATTCCTAGTTTTTTTAAAACTGCAGCTTGTTTTACTGTGACTAATTCACCAGCTTTATGTGTTCTTGTATCATCACGGATATGTATTGTATCATTCATTATTCTTGTTGGTAATCGTAAAGTCATGTTTAATTCACTTATAACTTGACCTGTGGGAAGTCCTGTGTCTCCTGCTTTGACCCATATATCAACTGGGGTAATTTCATCTGGTTTTGCAGGAACCATCCACTCATTTTCGAGAAAAATATTCTTTAACTTAAATAAATCTAGATTAGTAAATACAAGACTGGATTGACCTGTTATATTATGTGCAAATTCATCTAAATTTTTCTTATTCGATTCTTTTTTAAATATTTCTAATGCTAGTAGTTGAAGTGATTTTTTTGACATTCTAAATACTGCTTTTCCCCTTAAAATCTTTCTCATGCTCTGAAATTGTCTATCATTTATATTGCCAACTTCAATAACAGCAACGTTTTTATTATTTCTAAATAAATCAACTAAAAGATTAACTTCATCTTCTTTCCATTTAGGGATATGTTTATTTTTTATCATTATTTCACACCTCAATACTTTTTAGGAATTCTTCTGTTACTTTTACGGGCTTCCCCATTGTAGATTTAAGGTACATAGATTTGAAGTTATTGAATTTATGTGGCATTTTATCTGCAATAAAGTCTACAACTGTTTTCATATTTTCATATAATTTTTCTTTACCCATAGATTTTTTTCCGATCTTAGCAAAAATTATTGGTTGTTTTTTCATTTGGATTCGAATAACTCTTTTATATCGATCATATGCTACTTTTAAATCTTCAGGACTAGAAATGATTCCATATCCTGTAGGGAAAGGTTTTGGCATTTTACCGACAGGACCAAGAAATCTTGCTAAGTATCGAGCAACGTCCCTCATCATTTTGTCTTCTACTACAAAATATTCATATTTTTTAGCAAATTTCTTCTTATATTTTTTCTCTTCGTTATTCAACTTAATTAAGCCTTCAGAGTCGAGAGTATCAACACCAAGTTTTTTTGCTTCAAGTAAGATTTCATCTGACGCAATAACACATATATTAGGTGTATCATTAGTGATTATTTCGTATGGTAAGATAATTTCTTGTTCTATTCTGTTTGCTGGATCACTTAGATTAATATCTTTTATATTTAATATAAGATCAATTGATTCATCGAATTTTCTCACCTTTTCCTTAAATCCTTTCTTTTTAATCACAGAAAAATTAATAGCAGTAGCTAATGATTTCTTTAATAATTTATCGTCAACTTTCATTTTTTCTTAATCGCCTCTTATTTTATCAGCATATTCTCCGTCTTCTATTCGTTTTTGAATTATTCTCGGATCTTCTCCTTCTACTGTTAATCCTACTGATAATGCTGTTCCTAAAACAGTTTTAATTGCTGATTTATATGTTTTATCTAAGAATTTCTCTCTTTTTGCATCAACTACATTTTGAATTTGTTCAAGTGTTAAATCTCCAATTCTTTGTTCTGAAATCGAAGAACTACCTTTCTCTACACCAGCTTCTGCGAGTAATAGTGAGGCAGTTGCAGGAGTTTCAATAAAAATTTCAAATTTTTTTGTTTCTGGATCGCATTCAATTCTAACCGGAACTGTCAAACCTCTGAAAACTTGAGTCTGTTTGTTAATCTCGTCGACCACATCTTTAATGTTTGCATGGAAAATCGAATTGATTCTCTTTTATGCCGGTTGGTCCAACTGCGGGTCCAATGGGTGGTCCTCCTGATGCACTTCCCCCGGTTACAAGAGCCTTTACAATTATTTTTCCTTTTTTACTCATATACTTTCACCGTAATAGTTCTATATTTCGTTCAAAAAGAATATTCAAAAGGATAAGAACGCAACATCGCATTTTTAGACTTATTTCAATATCAATTATATATTGAAACCGCTTTAATATGCGTCCTAAGTCCTTTAAAAAATTTTTTGAACTTAGTAATTTAATGAATTAATGAAAGTTAAAAAATTTTGTTAAATTAAATTAAAATCTACAACACAATCTTCTTCCAAAATTTAAATCATGTTTTAGATATTCCTCAGATAATACATTTAAGATTGTTTCGTAATCTAAATTAACCTTTTTTGTAATATCCTCGATCTGAATTCCGGGGGTAGCTATTAATTCAAAAATTTGTTTCTTAATTTCTTCATTAATTTCTGAGGTCATTATGTTAAATTATAACTATTTCCTAATAAATTTTAACTAACGAATTTGATCAATTCATCAACAATTTGATAATTAAGTTCTTTTAATATACCGTTGAAGGATGTCAACCATTTTTTATTTTCATACACAAAATCAAGAATAAGAACATCTGGACGTTTAGTTTCAATGATTTTAATTGTTTCTTGGTCATTTCGTGCAGTATCGATTACTTTTATTTTTTTTTGAGTAGAATGCATTTCAGATAGTATGTTTCTACGAAAAGATGATTCAGATACTATCAAAACATTTCTCATCATTATTGAATGAGCTAATTGCTATGGTATTTAACAGAATTACACAATAATAGGTATATATTGATAGTATAACGACACTTTAACTATAAATAAGTTTAATAATTGATCCTTACTTCTCTCCTTCTAAGATCACTTTATGTGTAATTTTTCCAATCTTTTCTATGCTGGCTTCAATACTATCTCCTGGTTGAATTGGCCCTACTCCGCTTGGAGTGCCAGTAGCAATAATATCTCCAGGTACTAACGTGAAAAATTTAGAAAGATAGGCTAAAATCTCTGGAATTTTAAAAATCATATGTTTTGTATTCGAATTTTGACGAATTTCGTTATTAAGTTTTAATTGAATGTTTAAATTGTGAGGATCTTCTATTTCACTTAGAGGCGCTATGCGTGGCCCAATAGGACCAAAACTATCGAAATTTTTACTTCTATACCATGGTAAATTGATATTTCTATCACTAATCTGCATTTTCCTAGCAGTTATGTCAAGAAAAACAGAATATCCTTCGATATATTCATAACCTTGTTCTACTTGAATGTTTTTGCAGACTCGAGAAATTATAAAAGCTAATTCTACTTCATGATCCACATGATTATAATCTTGATTATTGTATAGAATTTTTGGATATATTATGGAATTTCCATCAGTTACCAAAGTATTTATTGTTTTTGCGAAAAAAACCGGACTTTCAGGTATCTGAGCTTTCATTTCCTTGGCATGTTCTATATAATTTCGCCCTAAACAAATAATTTTAGTTGGCTCTATTGACTTATTTCCTATTTTAAAAATCATTTATTATTCACCTTCCAAAACAACTTTATTTGTGAGAGTTCCTATTTTTTCAATTGTGGCTTCAATAATATCGCCTGGTACAATTGGACCAATCCCACTGGGTGTGCCTGTTGCAACTATATCCCCTGGTTCAAGTGTAAAAAAAGAAGAAATGTATTCTACCAATTTAGGGATTTTAAATAATATATGTTTGGTATTTGATGATTGTTTAGTTTCTCCATTCAACTTTAAATCAATATTTAAATTATGCGGATCTTTAATCTCATCTATATTAACTAGCCTTGGTCCTATTGGTCCAAAAGTATCAAAGGATTTAGAACGAAACCATGGTAATTTGGATACGATATCTTTTGTTTGCATTTTTCTCGCTGTAACATCATTAAAAACTGTATATCCGAGTATATGATTGTATGCTTCATGTTTTGGAATGTATTTGCATTTATCTTTTATAACAAATGCCAATTCAACTTCATAATCAACTCTATTATATTTTCGATTGTTAAATAGAAACTTGGGATATATAATTGGTTCTGTATTTGAAATTAAACAATTCAATGTTTTTAGAAATATAACAGGCTCTTTTGGAACAGATAATTTAGTTTCTTCAATATGATCCATATAATTTGTTCCTATGCATATTATTTTTGTAGGATTGATTTTATAATCTCCGAGTTTCATAAGCGTCACAGAATCTTTTTATGACAAAAACAAAAATTAAATTAATTTTATGAATGATTAAAGTTTAAAGAAACTTATTCAAAGGATTACGAATTAGTTAAAAAAAATCTTTAAAATTATGATGATAAAATGAATGAAATTAATTACAATGAATTAAAAGAAAATAAACAAGAAAAACGTCTATTTCAACACATAGTAACCAAGAAAGTAGCAGCAACAGGAATTTTTATAGCTGTAGGATTAGTTTTAAGTTATTTAAATCCATTTGGTTATTTTGAAATATTTGGGACTAAAATAAACCCTTTTGCGCATTTTATTAATGCTATTACTGGAGTATTGATTGGTCTTACTTTTTCATGTATAACTGCATTAGGTATTGCCAGTCTTCGATTTTCTCTAACAATTGGAACTATTCATGCATTCCATGGAGGAATAAGCGGAGCATTTGTTGTGGGAATCGCTTCATACTTTTTTCGTAAAAAGTTTCCTAAATATATTGAATTAGCTGCTTTATCAGAACCTTTGGGGACAATCTTTTTAGGCGGAACTATTGGCCACCTAATTGCCCCTATTGGAGGTATTTTAATAATTGAGAGTCTATTTACATATTGGATTCTATTTGCATTAAGCTGTATTCCAGGATCTATAATGGGATTTGTAATTCTAATAGCCTTAAAACGAGCAAGAATAACCTGGGAAGATTTTTATGAATCTCAATGATTAATATAACTAATCTTATGAAAATTGAATCATTTTTAAATTATAAAGAATTTATTGGACATCATACGCTTCTTTATGGAGAAATTAATACTAAAAAGACTTATTACACTGCCAAATTTGTTCAATTTCTAATAGAATCAGAACATGTTAATTCTAAAGAAATTAGTATTTTAGATTTTGCTCCGTCTCAAAATTTTATTAGTGGTGTTAAAATTGGAGGTAAAATAAAGGATTTCTATAATCACAGTATTATCTGTAATAATATTTATTTTAAAGGAAATATTATTCCACCTCGACTTAAGGCAAGAAATATTAAAGACTTATATCAATTTGCTTGTAATAATTTCAAGAAAACATATAAAATATTAAATAAATTCAACGAAAATCCAACTCCAATACTGATTATTAATGATATATCAATCTATCTTCATATAGGAAATAAAAGACTTTTATTTGATTCAATAAAAAAATCTAATACTTTTTTTGGCAATTCTTATTATGGGACTTCCATTAAAAGTGATTTTACTACTCTTTTTAGTTTAAGAGAAAAACGATTAATCGCATACTTGATTAAAAAAGTAGACTTTTCCTTTAATACAGGATAAATTTTTATGATACAAAACTTCGAAATTTAATTTTAAAAATTACAAATAAATTACTCCCTCTTAAAATTTAGATATAACCATTTAAGCAATAGTTATTATAATTATATCAAGAAATTTTATTAAAAATGATTATGCTAGATAACTTTTCTAATTTCATGGTATTTGGATTAAAAGATACTGGTGAAAGAGAAAGGATAAATATAACAGAGCAAGAATTTTCTCAAGATAATGGACATAACATCCTACATGATTCACAAGTTGTAATAATAATAAAAGAAGAGTTAAGGCGAATCTATATTTGGAAAGGTTACCAATCGAATGTCAGGAAAAAGTTTATTGCTTCACGTGTGGCACAAGATCTCCAGAAAAAATTAATAAATATCGCCAATTTTCATAGATGTAAAATAGTTTCAATCGATCAAGGAGAAGAGCCTCAAGAATTCCTAAACGCATTTGGATTTAAATCACAAGAGATAGCTAAGAAAAAAGAAATAAATCAACCCCTCTTTTCAAGAGTAAATACTCGTATAATAGGAAAAGTAGCTCAAATACCAAAATCTTCTGGTAATTCGAGAGATAAGAATGTAAAGACTATAAAAAATTTGAATCCAATATTAAATAAATCGAGTGAAGAAATCCTCAATAATATCATTCATACTCAACCTTCAAATGGCTATAAACGAAATCATATCTTAATAGGAAATAATATTCTCTATGGCATTGTAACAAAAAAAACTGAAATTTTTGGTAACCCTATTGAAGAATCCATATGGGAACCTTTTGAAAAACTCCCAAAAGAAATTTTTGAATTAAATGGTCACAAATTAAGAATATATTTCAATAAGGATTCAAATTCCATTGAAGCAATTGAAGTTCTAGAAAAAATATCTGAAATAAAGAAAGAAGAAAAATCAGAATTGAAAGTAAACTATAATAAATGGACGGTTAAACAACTAAAAGCTTTTTGTGTTAAGAATGATATTAAAGTCCCTTCTTCATATAGAAAAGCACAAATCGTTAGTCTTGTTGAAGAATTTAATAAATCCTAAATGTAATTAGATGAATTTATTTAGATTTGAACTATTTATTGAAACTTTAAATTCTATTTTTAACTTTTCTTTTTAATATTACATTATTTAATAGCAATTAAATAGTTTAAAAATGCAAAGGATGATTTTCCATGAAAAGATTAATATTATTTGGTCCTCCAGGAGCCGGAAAAGGAACTTTTTCTTCCCAAATTAAAGAAATTTTACCAGAAATTATACATATTAGTACGGGAGATATCTTTAGAGAAAATTTAAAGAATGAAACCCCCCTCGGTTTAAAGGCTAAAACCTATATGGACAAGGGTGAATTAGTCCCTGATGATGTAACAATTGAAATGGTAAGAGATAGACTAAGCAAAGATGATGTTAAGGAAAATGGATTTGTTCTTGATGGATTCCCTCGAAATATTTCTCAAGCAGAAGCTCTTTCTAAGATGACAGAAATCGATAAAGTCATTTTACTTAATGTCCCGCAAGATATAATAATAAAGAGAATCATTGGACGCTACTCTTGTCCTAACTGTGGAGAAATTTATAATAAATACTTTATGAAGCCAAAAAAGGAGGGAATTTGCGACAAATGTAGTAATAATATAGAATTTAAACAAAGACCCGATGATACAGAAGAAACTCTAAAAAATCGATTAGAAGTATATGATAAAAATACAAAACCCTTAATTAAATATTATAAAAACCAAAAATTAGTTAAGGAAATTGATTACTCCAACAAATTACCTGAAAAAAAAGTAAAAAAAGTCATTGGAATATAGAATTTATATATTTTTTTGATTATTTATGAATCCTAATATTTGTATAACCGTTCCCATTAAAACAAAGCAATTTGATAAAATTTCTACTTCCATTAAAAAAGCATTAAACGAAAAACCTGAATTTATTGAATTAAGATTTGATTATATCAACAAAATAGAAGATTTGACAAGTGAATTAATTAATAATTTAAAAAAGATATATCATCCTGCAACATGCTCAATATTTACGTTTAGAAATTATTCTGAAGGGGGAAATATACAAATTAGTGAAAATAAACGATTTAGTATTATTGAATCTCTTCTTAATGCTAAACCTAATTATATTGATGTTGAATTACAGAGTAATTTTAAACAGTTGAATCAAATATTAAGCAATGCTAAAAAAAATGATGTAAAAATTATTGCTTCTTATCATGATTTAGAAAAAACACCTTCTTATAAAGATGCCTTGGATCTTATAGAAACGTTAAAAATGGAATTTATTAATAATTGTTTATCTAATTTAGAAAATATTGAAGAAATTATTTATAAATTTGTGTTTACGGTTCAAAATTTTGAAGATAATTTAATACCACTAAAGATATGTAACTATTTTAGAGAAAAAAACCAGAAAGTAATATCATTTTGTATGGGAGAATTGGGAATATTCTCAAGAGTTCTTTGTCCTTTAATGGGTTCATTTTTGACTTATGTTTCCTTAAATGAAAAAGTAGCATCAGGACAAATTAATATCCAAACAATAAAAGAAATTTATGATTTATTGATAAATAATCAATAAGTTTTCAAATCAATAAAATTAGAACTATAAAGATATAAATTGTAGATTTTTTACTATATCATATGGTAGTCCATTTTGCCTTTTTGTTTCATATATATCAACCCCCAGTACAGATTCCTCTCGTGATTAAACAGATTGTAAATGAGTCCTACAAACCTATAATGGAAGTGTTAAGAGATCATCCTGAGGCAAAGATTACTTTGAATATCAACGGTACTTTAACTGAACAATTGCATGATTATGCGTATGACAATTTGATTGGATTAATTACTACACTTGCCTCAAACGGACAAATTGAGTTTACAGGCTCTGCTAAATTTCATCCTCTCCTTCCTTTAATTCCAGAACCCGAAATTAAGCGTCAAATAGAATTGAATAATCAAACTAATCGACACTTTTTTGGAAAACTTTATAATCCTCGTGGATTTTTTCCTCCTGAAATGGCAGTGTCTGGAGAAGTATTTAAAACAGTTAAAAAAAGAGGATTTGATTGGATGATCATGAGTGGAATTGCCAATACCTTGCCAGAATTTCCTACTAATAATATATCCGTACATCCCAATGGATTAAAAGTGTTATTCAGAGATGACTACATCTCAATTGATTGTGCATTTGATAAAATAAATAATGTTGAAACTTTTGTTAATAGGTTAAAATATAAGAACACTAAAGAAGATATGTATATAATCACGGCAATGGATGGAGAAACATTTGGACACCATGTTAAAAATGCTATAAATGACTTTTTAATCCCATTATTTCAAGCACTCCCTCACAGAAATGATGTAAAAATCTGCACAGTGTCTGAAATTGTTGATATATTCCCTAAAGGATTTGCTCAAGTTCCTCGAGATTCTAGTTGGTCTACAATGCCGTATGACATCGCTACGGATGTTCCATTTCCTTTATGGTTCGATCCCGATAATGAAATTCACATAGAACAACATAAATTTTTCATGTATGCCCTTACATTAGTTCATTTAGCAGCTAAATATCGAGACGGAATGAATAAAGATAAGAAAAGAATTTTCGATAATGCAAGAAATCTGTTGGATCGGGGAATTCACAGCTGTCAGCAATGGTGGGCCTCACGTAGACCATTCTATAGCCCTGATATGATTCTACGTGGATTAAATGAAGTATTAATGGCAAGTGTAAATGCTAAGCGTAGTATTCCTGAGAATATACCAGATATTAAAGAAGCTATGGAATTAATAATGAAAGATATGCTAAAAGCTCAAAATAAAGTTGTTTTATCTTTAATGTGATATTCGATTTAAAAAAATTAGAAAAATAAATAAAAAAATTCAGTTTTTATATGTTTTAATTCTTTTTAAAAAGATTACCACAATCTCCACATTTCATGTTCTTTGCATAGACTGGAGTGCCCTGCTTCAGCGGTAGGCTGAAAAAGCTGTACCTATACTGTAGTAAAGCACATTATTCCTGTCTGATTCTTCATGTAGTTTACGTGGGTTTTCATTACCACATTGGGGGCATTTTACTCTTTTAAATTCTGTCATGATACCTTAACCTCGTTAAAAATATATAAATATTTAGTAGGGGTTATAAATTTAAATTTAGGTTTTTAATTTAGTTTTTATAACAATCTCTCGAACAATATTCTTAATTTTTTTATTTGAAGTATTAACAACAATCTCTGCAGCACCATCATAATAGGATTTGCGAAGATTTAGAATTCTCTCTATTTCTTTTTTAGGATCTTCTTTATTAAGAATAGGTCTGGTTTCTTTTCCATCTCTTAATATTCTTTTATAGATTTCTTCTGGAGTTGCTTTTAATAATACAATATGACAATTTTTTTTTAAATTTTCAATATTGGTTTTGTTCAAAACTACTCCACCTCCACATGAAATAACAACTTTCTTTAAGTTAGAAACCCTCTCGCATATTAATGATTCATATTCTCTAAATTTACTAACACCATCTTTAGCAAAAATGATTGGAATTGATTTACCCACCTCTTGTACGATAAGTTGATCAGTTTCAATAAATCTGTAATCATCACCAAGAAACTTAGCTAATACTTTTCCAATAGTTGATTTTCCAGTTCCCATAAATCCAATAAGCGCAATAGAATTTTTGCTTATATTTGACATTCTTTCTTCACTTATAATTCAAAAAGATCCAAGAATTACTGCTAAACATATTATAGTACCCTTTCCCGTCATATAAACTATTGTAAAATATTCAGCTAATTTTGGTGTTGGTCGATAAAAAAAGAAAAATGTAAAAATAAATCCCGAAACAATAAAAATCATATCTAAATATAGATAAAATATATTAAATTCCCTTGTTAAATAAGCCAAAAAACTAAATATATATGCGATAATTAAGCAAAATCCAGAGATTTATGCTGTTCGCTTTATACCATAACGTTTAAGCCAAGTTTTTACTGGAGTTACCTCATCTTGAGAAAAATCGCGAATATCCATCATTCCCCGACCACCAAACATAGCAAAAAAGAACATACAAGCAATTAGAATTACACCTAAAGAGAATTTTCCTGAAGATGCTCCCATTAATAAATAAAGTGCTTGTAAACCTCCTAAAGTTATTGCCCGTCCTATTGGGGTTTCGAACCAATACAGTGCTAAACCTAAAATTATCGCTATAACTACTCCCCATGCAGCCAATGACCAAATAGAAAACAACGCAATAACAATTAAACTCAAAATAAGTGATACTAATGAAAATATTAAGCCAGATCTGGGTAGAATTGATCCATCCGCTAAACGATTCTTTCGAATTCTAGCACGGGGGCCTTTTAAATCTAATTCTCGATCTGCATAAAAATCTAGAGAAAACCCTCCAACAGCTAAAAGCCATCCCCCAAGAATCATCCATAAAGCTAATTCAACACTAGCTCCTGCGGCGAAAGCTCCTATTCCTGTGATTATTGCCACCATAAAAGTTCTATTAGGGCGGAACAGATACAAAATCGATTTTATGCTTGAGTTTTGTGTTTTTCCTTCTTGTATTATTACCATTAATAATGATAACTTTTAAAATCAAAAATTGATGTTATTAATAATTTTTTATTTAAAAATAATTCAAGAAAGCCATTAACTAATCTAAAGAGAGATGAAATATTAATCCTCTTTTGTATAACCATGCTTTCCTAATATTCCTTTATTTAGACCAATATAATTACCTGCTATATATGCATAGAAATTAAAAGCATCAGGATTTAAGGTTTCATCAATAACATACTTAGGATCAGAATGAGTTGCCATAACTTGTCCAAAATAACATACGTGAGATCCTAATTTCAATTTATTAACTACTTTGCATTCCATATTCCATGGAAACTCTTTTACTAAGGGTACTTGAACGATAGATGCTTCCTCTTTTGTTAATTTTAATACATTCCATTTATTTACGTCTCTTCCTGATCGTGTACCTATGTAATCGGTTTCTTTTAGTTGATCTATTGTTGGATAATTTATTACAAATTCGCCATGTTTTTCAATTAATTGATAAGAATAACGATCAGGATTTATAGAGATTGCTATAATTGGTGGGTTATAACATACTTTACCAACATAAGCAAGTGTAATTAAGTTAGCACTTTCCCCTACTCCAACAGAAATTACTGCAGCTGGCATTGGAAATGTTGAAATTCTAGGACTTAAAACTACTTTCTTCATTCTATTATCATTATAAAACTATTCTATTTAATTAATTGTTTTAATCTATAGTAAATTAAATAGTTTTAAATTGAATTAATCTAAAATTTTCCTATATAAAATATTAAATAATAAAGAATTAGTAAATAATCAAGTTCTTTAATTAATAATATTAGGTGAAAAAAGAATTATAATAAAACATAGAGAATTTAAACCTAAATTCGACTCCTCTGTATTTATCGCGCCGACAGCAGCAGTTATAGGAAACGTCTCGATCGGAAAAGATTCGAGGATTATGTATGGTTCGGTACTTGATTCAGAAGGCTCTACGATAGATATAGGTGATTGCTCAATAATATGCGAAAACGCAGTTCTTAGAGCTACAGCATCAGGGAACCAAGATTATCCTGTAATAATTGGAGATCATGTCTTTATCTCACCACAATCGACCCTAATAGGGTGCTCAGTTGAATCTAATTCATATATAGCGACGGGTGCTACTATTTTACAAGGTGCTATTATTCAATCTGGGGCTGCAGTGGCTGTTGGAGCTTTTGTTCATGCAAATACAGTTGTTCCCGCAAATTTTTTTATTCCTCCAAATAATATTGCTATTGGAGATCCAATAAGAATTTATAGTCCTAAAGAGAAAGAGGCGTTAGCTAAAGCTATTAAATCTATTGAATTTGCGAAGGTAGCATTTAATGTAGATGCAGAATGGGAAAATCGTTTTGAGAGATATCGACAAGCTACTGCTGTACGATCAAAAGAATTTGAGAGCCATTTTAATGATGAGATAATAGATTAAGGCAATTTTATCTTAAATAGTTATAATGATTGAGAATGATTTTGGTACAACTCTTACAAAAGTTTTATGTGTGATAGGGCATCCAATTGAACATTCTATGAGCCCCATAATGCATAATGCTGCAATTCGTGAATTAAATCTCAATTATATTTATCTAGCTTTCAATATTTTACCTACTCATTTGAATCATGCTGTGAAAGGAATTAGAACGTTCAATATCATTGGAATTAACGTGACAATTCCCCTTAAACAAAAAATTATAAGATATTTAGATGAAATTGAACCTTTAGCAAAAAGAATTGGAGCAATAAATACAATAAAAAATGATAATGGGTATTTAATTGGTAAAAATACTGACGCAGAAGGAGGTATTTCAGCCCTATTAAATGCGGGATATAAAATTTCTGGAACAAATGTTTTATTATTAGGAGCTGGTGGAGCAGCGAGAGCTCTAACTCATGTAATGGCAAAACATGTTAATAGAATAGTTATAGTAAATAGAAATGAGAAGCGGGCATTAAAACTCTCAAATGAAATAAAGTCTAATTTTGGGGTAAATATTGAGGCAAAGAAAATGATTAATAACGTTTTAAAAGACGAATCTAAAAAAGCAGATATTATCATAAATACAACCCCAATTGGTATGTTTCCTAATATGGATAATTCTCCAATACCTGCTGAATTTTTACATAAGGATTTAATCGTCTATGATATTGTGTATAACCCATTAGAAACTAAATTGATAAAAGACGCAAATAAAATTGGATGTAAAACACTTAAAGGTATAGATATGTTAGTTAATCAAGGAGCTTTAGCATTTGAATGGTGGACAAACAGAAAACCAAATATCAGATTAATGAAAGAAAAAGTTATTGAATTTCTTCAGAAAAAACAAGTAAAAATTATATGAATTTGATTAAAAAAAGGAAAAAAAGAATTTATTCTACAGGGCTACCGCAAAGAGGACAAAATTTAGCATGTTCTCTTTGGTTTAGCTCAACACCACAATTATAACAGAATTTAGTTTTTTCATCAACTGGTCTTTTTTCCACTATAAATTGTTGATTTTGCATTTGATTAGAAGAACTTACTAATTGATAATTTGAAGTAATCAAATTATTTTCAATTTGCTCATAACAGACACTATTACAGTGAATACAGCGGGGTTTGTGCTCTTTATCTAGATAAATCGCAACATAAATTAATAAGCCTATTCCACCAGTAAATATCGCTAAAAAAATTGCTAAACCAATATTGAAGTCATTCTTTTTTGTATGTACATTCTTATCACATTTATAACAATACATCATTGACATTTTTTTACCTACAATTTTTTTTAATACCTTTATATTTCTTTAATTAAGTAAAACAGAAAGAAATACTAAAATGATCTTTAGTCCAATTTTTAATAGATAAAAAGACTTTTAATAAATAAAAAACAAACAAAAAAAAGTTTAATTTTCTGTAATTTTACTCCCACAGTTAGGACAAAATTTTATCCCAATATCTAATTTTTCTCCACAAAGTGCACAAAAATTATGACTACTTCCTAAAGTTTCTCCAGATACATTTACAGGTGTAGAATGTGACTGTTGTTGAGTTTGTGGTTGAAATTGATACGTGTATGGACTCGTTGTTTTTAATGTAGTAATTTTGGTGCCACAATGTACACATCTATCTTCTACTCTACTATAATAAATAACAAGATAAATTATTAATCCAATCCCTGCGGTAAAAATTAACAATATAATTGCTAAACAAACATCAATATCTTCACGAGTCAATAAAACTTCTTGATTACATCGAGGGCAGAAACCTGTTGGATTTTTTGTTGTCATTTTATTGAACCTTATTTAATTATTATTTTATTAAAATAAATTTTAAGATAATTAATGGTTATTTTCTTATATATTTTTATTCTTTAAGAGAAGCACCACAATTTGGGCAAATAGTTTCTTGATTACTTATTTCTTCTTGACAATAAGGACAATTCATTTTTACCTCTTTTTCTTTTTTTTCTTCTTCAATTGTTTGTAGTATTCTTGAAATTTCAGCTTTTGGATTAGGAATTTCTTCGCGAGAATTATAGAAACTTAATTGATTTTGGCAATGTGGACAAAATTCTTTTTTCAAAATGATATAATGATAAATTAGAAAAGGAATTAATCCAAATCCTAATGAGGCGATGATAGCAAGAATCCAAATATTATAATACATACTATCAAACATCTTTTTTTTCGGATTAAAAATTTCCTTCTCGCATTTATTACAATAAGCAAAAATTTGTTTATTCATATCTCTAATTTTAAATAAGATTATTTAATAATTTTAATTTTTCTGGAAAAATCTTATAAAAATTAATAATTTAATGGAACAATGATTTTTTTGTTAAATTTTTAATAAAGGGAGTTAATTAAAATTAAAATCAATAAGATCTTATTTATAAATAATTCGTCAAATTTCTAATGAATTCAAAACTTAATATAAAATAATCGTTGGGAATAATCTAATGCGAAAATCTTTATTTATAGTATTAGAAGGTACTGATGGATCAGGCACAAGTACTCATAGTCACCTTCTTAAAGGATTTTTGGAAAGCAAAGGATTAAAAGTTCATCTAACACAGGAGCCAACAGATACTAAAATTGGAATATTATTAAGAGAATTTTTGAAAAATAAGGAAATTCCACCAACTACAGATGCATTATTATTTGCTGCTGATAGAGATTTACATTATCATAACGAAATAAAAAAGAAATTACAGGAAGGTTATATTGTTATATCAGATAGATATTTAGAATCTTCAATAGTATATCAATCGGTTCAATCTGAAAAAATTTCTGTCGATTGGGTTAAAGGAATTAATAAATTTGTAGAGCTCCCTGATGTCACGATAATCTTAGATATTGATCCAAAAGTGGCATTAGCAAGAAAAGAAGATGAAGATTTAGAGAAATTTGAGGATACTCTATTTTTAGATAAAGTAAGAAACCTTTACATAACTCGAGCTAAACAAGAAGGATACTATATTATCAGCTCTGATGATATAATCGAAGTGGTCCAAGAGAAGATTCAAAGAATTATTATTAACAAATTAGAACATTTTGGTTAAAATTATAGAATTAAAGAATAAAACATTTATTTTCGATATTATAATAAGAACAAGAAATATCTAACCTAAATTTAAAACTCTTTTTACGATTAAATTGAAGAAAGAAAACTCTATTGACAATAATACTTTTGATGCAGATAGATTATTTAATTATGTTAAGAATTTTAGTTTTCCACGACTCGCTGGAACAAGTGGAGAAAAGAAAGCTGCTGCATTAACAATTGAAACATTTCAAAATATTGGCTTTAATGATTCACAAATATATAAAGAACCATTCAAGTTTTCTGATTTTTACTCTACTACCCTTATAAAATTAATAATGGTAATTAATTTAACTTTTTCACTGTTTATTTTGATGTTTGCTTATATTAATCTCTTTTTCACTATATTTGTTTGTGGCATCATGGCGTTAATTGTTTTGTTAATCTTCAAGGGTTTAAAACATCCTGAAAATCCAGGATTTTGGGGAGAATATTATGGAAAGACAATTAGTGCTTCTAATGTTTTTGTAAAATTACCATCAAGAAATTTACCAACAAAAGTAGCTGGAAACATTATAATTTCAGCACATTTAGATTCTAAATCTCAAACATTTAAAACCTTTTGGAGAGTATTTTTTTATAGAGTTTGGTTATATAGTGGAATTTTTCTTGGGATTTTTTTTATAATTTTATTTATTCGCACTTATACTACAATAAGAATAAATCTTATATTTGTAGGGACTAGTATATGGATTTTTACTGTACTTATTTCAATTTCCAATATATTTTTATTATTTTTAAATACTCATAATAAATCCCCCGGAGCTTTAGATAATGCATCTGGTATGGCAATAGTTTTTGAACTAAGTAGGTACTTTAAAGATAATCCTCTCCACAATTTCAATATTTGGTTTTGTCAATTTTCTGCTGAAGAGCTCGGAACAATGGGCTCAAGAGTTTTTGTAAATAATCATGAAGGTGAATTTATCAAAGGGAGAACGTTTCATATTAATTTAGATATGATCTCATGCGCTTGTAGACCACAAAACCGAATTGAATACTTAAAATCTTATGGAGTTGTCCCTCGAAAAAAAATTGCCCCCTTACTTAGTAAATATTTGGATAACGCGTCAATTGAAGAAAATATGAAAATAACAGGTTTTCATTTATCTACAGGGGCTCATACAGATTCTGTTCCATTCCATCTAAGAGGATATGATTCGGTTGATATAGTAACAAGAGTAAGTGGTAGATATACTCATAGCAAATTGGATACTCCTGATAAAGTTGATTCTTGGGTATTATTAGAAGCATGTGTGTTAATTAAAAGAGTAATTATTTCATTAGATAAAGACTATAATATTTTATGTAAAGATAAAGAACTGCTTTGTGATATTGATTAATTAAAATTAGAAGAAATTGATATGAAATGATTCACATTAATTCTTGAATTTCTTTTTGTATCTTTTCGATTCTCTTCTTGGATTTTACTAACATTTTGTTTCTACCATATTTATAAAACCATCTATTAAATCTATCTTGGATTGAAACTTCTTTTGTACCAGCCATACATTTATCCGCTAAACATATTATTTTTTCTTCTAAAGTGATAGGTAAATAATCCTTTTCAGGTAAACCAACTTTTTTGGCATCTACTTTGTCTAATCCCCCTAAAATATGAGTTTCACAGATTCTTGCTAGTTTATCTGAGAAGCCTCTTTGTCTTAAGATTTTACCACCTATTATGGCATGTTTAAAACTATGAGTCTTAGTTCTGCCAATATCGTGCAATAAAGCGCCAATCTCAATTAAATTCATATCTAGTTTAACTTTCTTTACTTTACTTGCAATTTCTATAGCTTTATTGGCAACTTTTTCTGAATGACGTCTCACCGAAAGTGGAATTTTCAAACTCTTCAAAAAGTTAATTGTGAACTCCCGATCGGGTAAAATCTCTTCTTTCTTAACCATTATAATTTATAATTAAACAATTAACTTTAAGTTTTAGATATTACCAATTTCACTAAATTAATATTCTAAGTAAGAAATCTACAATCTGATTATTTAAAATAATAATTAATAGTTAGTCCATATAAAAAATATAATAAATTTATAAAGAAAAAAGAATCTCAATAGAATTCTTCGTAAGGGCCACTTATTAGCCCACCAACTAATCCTCCTATAAGTACTCCCATAATAGCGCTAACTATTCCTCCTAATGTTTCAGTTAATTGAGTTCCTTGGAATAAAGCCATTAAATCTTCTCCAGAAATTATGCTTAATATTATCCAAATTAATAAAACAATAATTACTACTAATATACTCGCTATTGTACCCCTTCTCAAGCCCTTTGCTATTGTACCTGAGATATAACCTATAAAGATCCATGCTAAAATTTCTGGTGCAAAAAATCCTAATACTGAAGGTTCAACAATCATAAATGAAATCATATCAAAATCAAAATTTGATCCAATTAATAATGTAAGCGTTTTTAATGCATTTTCTCCGGCATATGATTGAATTTGATTTAATATTATAGTCATATTAAAAAAAAAAACAGTAAAAAAACTAAAGATAACACCAACAATGATACCAATAACTAATCGATATGAAGCCATTATGCTATCTCACTAAAATTAAACTATTATTTTATATTTATATTCTAAAAGTTATATTAATATTTAAAATCATTTTGCTATATTAATACTTTAGTTCTTAAGGTTTTAGAAAAATCTACTCAATAAAATATTAAAGTTATTATATATTCTAAATTATATTCTTTAATTTTTTAGACTTTAAAATATTTTTATTTAAATAACCGTAAAATAAAATAAATAGGGTTACTAATTTGGCAAGAAAGAAAAAGAAAGCTGAAGAACCTGAAGATAAGAAAAAATCCGAAGATTTAGAACTACTTAGTGAAGATTTTGATATAGATTTTGAAGAAGATTTAGATCTGGAAGAAGAACTTGACTTATTAGACACTGAAGATATAGAAGCAGGGCTTAAGGCAAAAGAAGAATTAATTGATAAAGATGAAGAGAGGAAACAACTTTACTTAAGCTGTGGTATTCATATTGGCACAAAATTGTTAACAGGGGATGCTCGACGATTTATTTACAGACAAACTAACTATGGATTGTATGTAATTGATCTAACTCAAACGGATGAACGTCTCAAAATTGCAGCAAAGTTTTTAAGTAAATATGTTGAAGAAGGAAGTGATAAAGTTATTGTTACTTCTGTGCGAAGATATGGAAAAGAACCAGTAAAAAAGTTTTGTGAAATATTGGGTTGTAGAGCCATAACTTCTAGATTTATTCCCGGTTCACTCACAAATCCAATAATTGATACATATATCAAAGATGCAAATGTAGTTGTAATTGTAGATCCTCATGCCGATAAAGTCGTATTAAGGGAAGCCAAATTAGCTCGAATTCCTGTTGTTTCTTTATTCGATACAGATGATACACTAGATGGCATAGATCTTGCGATTCCAGCAAATAATCGAGGTAAAAAAGCTTTAGGTTTAGCATTTTATCTTCTAGCAAGGCAAATTATGTTATCACTAGGGAAAATCTCAAGTGAAGACGAATTTCCATATACCTTAGAGGAATTTACCTCAAAAATCGTCCCCGTTTATAAACAAGACCAATAAAAGGTATAATTTATTAAATATTAATCTCTTTACCAATAAAGCTTTTAATTTTTACTGGAATGTTCCTTATTCTTTTGAATTATTTATAGTAAATTTTTAACATAAAATCAATTATTTTTACATGAAGTAAAAACATTTATAGTAAGAAGATTTTTATGAAAAAAATTATTTCCTTTTCTGGAAAGGGTGGTGTTGGGAAATCTACGCTCCTTGTCTTAATGCTGAAATACCTCCTTGAAAGATTTAAAGATCTCAATATCCTCGTAATTGATGCCGATCCAGATGCAAATATTGCAGATATTATCGGGAAAGAAATCCATTTTAAAGAAACTATCGGAGGGAAAATGGCAGTCCTCAAAAATAAAATCCAAAAACGACAAATCCCCCTTGATGTTTCAAAAGATCAAATTATTGAGTCTGAAGTTTTTGATGCGTTAATTGAAATGGATGATTTTGACATTTTAGAAATGGGGCGTGGCGAAGGTGAAGGGTGTTATTGTAGCGTAAATAACACTTTAAAACGGGTGATCGACATCCTCTCAAAAAATTATGATGTTACATTAATAGATGCTCCCGCAGGGTTAGAATACTTTTCCCGAAAAACGGGTCGAAATGTCACCGACTTAGTAATAGTAAGTGATCCTTCCAAAATGGGTATACATACTATGAAACGGATATTAGAAGTATCTAAGGAGGTTGAATTAAAATTTGAAAATATATGGATACTCGGAAATAGGTTCCCAGAAAATATAAGAGACATCTTAGAAAACGAAGTTGCTAACATTAAAGAAGAATATGTAAAGCTCCTTGGTTTTATCTCTAATAGTGACGAAATCAGTAAAATGAATTTAATAGGTGAAAATCTCTTACTCCTCCCTAATGAAAATGAAGCATATCAAACAGTTAAGGAATTATATGCGAAAATAATTTAAGAAATTAGAGATAATCATTAATCTTTTTATTTCGTAAGTTTTTTTCTACGCCTCCTCTCATCCCTGGTAATTCAAAACACTTATCGGGAATCATTGTTTTAAAGAAATTTTTATTTTCTCTTTCAGAAATAAACTGTGACTTATAAAGTGTCTCAAAGATTTCTCCGACAGAGAATTGGATATCTTCAAAGTAAGGGATTACTGGTCTATCTTTGCTAACTTGAACAACAGCATCTTTTAGTGATAATTCTATTTCTTGTATTTTCCCTTTTTCATTGATAATGCTAGTCAATTTATTGTGTTCATTATATAAACATATAATACATTGTGGCCATCTTTCATGAAAGTAGCTTAAAACTTTATCCATAACTTTATGTTTAAGTAAGACTGTACCATATAATACTCCACGATTATTCATATTGGTTCGGGTGAACTGTTTAGCACGATACACCTCAGTAGAAATCTCTCGCATCATTTGATTGACTTTCTTTGCAAATGAAGATCCAAAATTACGAAAAATTACCTCTTGTATATTTTTAATTCGTGTTATAAGATCCGGATAAAATTTACTATGTCGAGGGAGATTTTGAATTAATTCTTCATAAGAATAACCCTTAGCTCGACCTATCACTTCCATTGGATCTTTTTGGCAGTTCTTTTTCATAATAATTCTCCTCATTAGTTTTAATTTAATTTACAAAATCATAAAGGCTTGTTTGTGAATTTCCATTGATTATCAGAAATGGATCTGCTCGCTTTAAAACTACACCAACTGATTGAAGATCTTTTCTTTTGTTAAATATAAATTTTTTTGCTCTTAAATTAATTATTCTTTTTGCAGATATTGGTCCAATACCAGGAACCCGCAATAATTCTTGATATGATGCTTCATTAGGATTTACTCGATTACGATCCTTGAAATATGTACGTGCTAAGTGAATCTTTGGATCACCATTTGGTAAATTTCCATCATCGTTTAAAATTTCCTTAAGATCCTGCAAATTATAATGATAGATTCGCAACAGCCAATCACTTTGATATAATCGATGTTCTCTTGCTAATGGCGCTTTTTGCTTACCAGCTAAAGGAGTACCCTCGATTGGTATAAATGAAGAGAAATAAGCTCTTCTTAAGTCAATCTCCTTATAACCCCAGTCAATCCTTTTTAGTAATTCATAATCACTTTCATTTTCCGCAGCTCCTACCACAAATTGAGTTGTTTGACCACTATTGAGAATCGGAGCACCATCCCAACGAAATTTTTTATATCCATTTTCTCGTCGATCTTTAATCATTTTTTCCTGAAATCTAAATTGATTATCTTGTTTTAAATCATTTATAATTTTAAGGACGTCTTCATTATGCTTAGTACGAATATTTTTTAGCCAACGCTGTCTTGTAATTATGTCATTTTTAAAATCTTTTTGTTCTGCGATCTCTGCGAGATAAGATTTAGAAGAGGCTTCCATGTTTATCGAAATACGATCTGAGATAGTTACAGCCTCCTTAAGAAGATATTGACTTACACCAGGCAAACATTTAAAATGTATATATCCTCTAAAATTATATTTAAATCTAAGAAGTCGAATAGCTTCTAGCATTTCTTCAGTTGTATTATCAGCACTCCCACATACTCCTGACGAAATGAATATACCCTCAACGACATTCATCGAATAAAGCTTCATAAATGTACGAGCATATTCCTCTGGTGTGAAACTCATTTTTTGTTTACAATTATGGGAAAAACAGTATTTACAATTATAAATACACTTGTTTGTATAAAGAGTTTTAAAAAGGCTCATGCAACGCCCATCAGGAGTATAACTATGGCAAATTCCGCCACTAGCAGTAGATCCAATCCATTTTTTCGAATCTCCAAAAAGTTTTGGATATTTATCCGTACGACTGGAAGCAGTGCTAGCACAAATGTCAAACTTTGAATTTTCTCCTAAGATCCGTATCTTTTTTAAAATAGAAGGCACAATACATATCGACTATGTATAATTTCATACCCAAATTAGGTATTTAAATTTAAATCTTGATATTTGCCTTATAAAAGGAGGGGGCATATAGAATTTTCAAAATAATCACAATTAAATTATAAAAATTAGTCAAATCAAAAATCCCAATGATACACAAACTTAAATCTATTTTTAGTTTATCAGATTATATTTAATAACAATTAATAAATTCAATAGATTTTAAGATGCCTAAGTATACCGGTGGAGAAATAATCACTAAATATTTAATAAAGGAGGGAGTAAAATATGTTGTTGGGATTCCTGGACATGGAAATCTTCCTCTTGTCGATGCTTTTTTCAAGGATAAAGATAAGATTCAATTAATTCAACCTAAAACTGAAAACGCAGGGATTCATTTTGCAGTAGGATATTATAGGGTTACAGGACAACCATTATGTGTTTTTACTTCAATTGGTCCAGGTGCAATGAATACAGCAATAGGATTAGCAGATGCTTATGTAGATAGCTTCCCTGTTCTATGTTTAACTGGAACAACTCACATTCATATGCGTGGGAAAGGAGTTCTCCAAGAAATTGAGAGAAAAAGGGATTCTGATATGCATCGTGTATTAGAACCAATAGTTAAACGTAGTTGGCAGGTAAGTTCCGTTATTCAATTACCTACAATAATGCAACGCGCATTTAATCAAATGTTAACAGGACGAAGAGGACCTGTTTTAATAGATCTTCCAATGGATATCCAAGCAAATTCTATAGAAGTAGAAATTCCAGAACCATTAGAGAGAAGACCTATTGGACGTATAAGAGGTGATTCTGGGGCTATTAAGAAAGCTGGCGAATTAATTAAAAAATCAAAAAGACCTGTATTATTTATTGGTGGAGGAGCAATTTCATCTAATACAAATGAAGAAATTAAAACATTAGCAGAAAAAATTGGTGCAGCGGTGGTAGTTACTATGATGGGAAAAGATATTATAGATAATTCTCACCCGCTTTATTGTTGGTCTGCAGGTTCTAAGGGTACGACAGTTGGACTAAAAATGACTTCAAATGCTGATGTTATTATAGCAATTGGATGTAGGTTTGCTGATGAAACCGCTAGTTCATATAAAGATGGAGTAAGTTTTTCAATACCTCCAACAAAATTAATTCATATTGATATAGATCCTCAAGAAATTGGCAAAAATTATCCTGTTTCTGTAGGAATAGTTGGTGATGCTAAAGCTTGCTTAAATCAAATTTTAGAAGAATTAGGAGACTATTCAAGAGATTATAAAAACTCTGAATATTATAAAGAAATTCAAGAAGAAAAAAGTAATTGGTTTAAATTTCTTGATGAAAATCGAGATGATTCTAAAATACCTGTTATGATCTCTACTGTTTTACGAGAAGTCCGAAATTTTTTTGATAGAGATGCTGTAATAGTAACTAGTTCTGGAAATGTTCAAGCTCAAATGCTACAAGAGTTAGAGTTTTATGAACCTAAAACATGTATTACCGCTGGTGGGTTCTCAACAATGGGTTATAGTGTTCCGGCAGCAATTGGGGCAAAACTAGGTTCAATAGATATTGGAAAACCAGATAGACAAGTTATAGCATTAGTTGGAGATGGCGATTTTATGATGACTATATCAGAATTGTCAATGGCAGTTCAACTAGGATTGGAAAACATTTTCTTTATTGTTCTTAATAATCATGGCTGGATCGCAATAAAAGACTTACAACAAGCTGCTTTTGGTGAAGATAGAGGCTATGGTACAGCTTTTGAAGATAAAAATGGAACAACATATTCTCCTGATTTTGCTAAAATTGGTGAGGCATTTGGTTGTTATTCAGAAAAAATATCTAGAAAAGAAGAAATAGTTCCCACATTTGAAAGAGCTGCTAAATCAGGAAAACCTGCAGTAATAGAAATTGAAGTTCAAAGAGAATATCCCTTCACTGGTTCTCCTGCAGTAGGTTGGTGGGATGTTACTATTCCGGAATATTTAACAGAGCGAAGAAAGAAATATGAGGAGGAAATTAAGGGAGAAAGACTTTAATGGGAATAAATTGAATATTTATTATCTAAATTTATCTTTAAGCTGTCTGGAAAATTAAATTTTTCAGCATAAAATTTAAATATTACATCATCTATGACTTTTTGTTCATTGATGTAATTATACTTCAGATTTTCCTTTTTATTTTTAATAATTGATTCTACTTCTTTTTCTATTTTCTCTTTAATTTCATTTTCTGGTTCTACAAAAGGTAAAGCATGGATTCCAGTAATTTGTATACTACTTGTATTATTTATTATTCCTTTTGCTAAGTAATTATACAGTGAACTATTTAACAACCCCAACATATACGAAATGGATACATTTTTCTTATTTTTAATAAATCCTATAGCTTTATTAGAATCCCAATAACAACCTTTTGGCATATAACGTGCTGCTAATTTTGAACTCACCCCGCTTATCACGATTCCCTCTTCTTCAAATGGTACAATTTTAGGTATATCATAATTTCTTATTGACTTCATTCTCCAATCTAATGCTTCCATTATCGGTCTATAATATTGATCAGATCCTCCCCGCTTTAAATAAGGTTTCCACTCACCATTTTCTAGAGCCTGTTCCTTAATTATTTTATATTTTTTTTTAGAATCATCAATTTTTAAATTTCTTTTTTTAAAAATCTCTGCTAATTCTGTAGCATCAATAGCAGCTATAAATTTTCTATTATTGTGTGTATGCATTCCAATAAAACCTTTTAAATATACTTCTAATTTAGGAGCTTTCTCAAATAACTCAATAACTTTATCCTCAACATCTGTATAGAATATATTAAAAGGTAAAGAATTATATTTCACTTGCTTTATTTTCTTAACAATTCTGGGAGCTATATATTCCTTCTCACTTTTTAATCGAGGTATAATTCGCATTAGATTATTTTCTCTAAAAATTTTATTAATTTTCCCAGAACATTTTGTTAAAATAATAATTACTGGATTTATACTTACTTTTTGGCTAGAAAATAAATTTTTTGGCGCTAATAGAATCTCATTAATTTTACAATTATTTAATATAAATTTCCTTAGCTTTTTATGAGTACTTAGAGTAAGAAATGAATCACTTGTGATAAAACCTAATTTACCTCCTTCCTTTAACCTCCAAATGCTATTAACAATAAACATTGCATAAGTTTCATGAGCATTTATTTTTCCATAAATTTTTCTCAGTTTTAATTTATATTTGCGTACATAAGTACTGGCTTTATTCAGGTAAGGTGGGTTTCCAACTATAAAATCGAACCTGTTATATGAGTCAGGATATAAAGCCAAAAGTGTATCTTTCTCCTTAAATGAAACTCCTAATTTTTCAACCTCAACTTTAAAATTTGAATTAATATCATACGCATATATCTGATTTTTATCAATCCCAGTTTCTAATAATTGATTTATAAAAATGCCAGGACCTACGCAAGGATCCAAAATCTTCTGATTTTTTTTTATCTTCCCCATCCTTGATATGATATATTCTACTGTTTTAGGTGGAGTTATAACTACTCCTAAATCTTTATTATTAAAGTCGATTATTAATCAGCACTCTTAAATTTAATATGTTAATTATTCATCAACATCATTTAATAGGATTGTATAAAAACTGCAGAGTCTTTTCAACATTGCTGGATCTACTTTATCAATATTATCATTGATAGAATGAATATATTTGTAAGAACTTTTATCACCATTTCCAAGTCCTTGAAATTTCTTGTTTAAGAGAAATAATCCATCACTGTACGTACCGATATATACTTTTTTAGCTTTTTCAAGACTCATTATATCTTTATTTTCTAAAATATAATTATGAGACTTAAAATTTTTTTTATTAAGGAGACCATGATCCCATAAATTTACTTTTTTACCAATCGAATCAAAATTAATTATGAAAGTTTCTTTTCTATTGAATTCTTCTATATATTCATAGAAATTTCTAACCCCCATAGTACCAGATTCTTCTGCACCCGTAAAAACAAACCATAAATTATAATTTTTAAGCACATTTTCTGGATTTGAATAGTAATGAAGTAATTCTAAAATGCATGATATTCCAGAAGCATCATCTATTGTGCCATTAGATACATTATTTGTGGTATTTATTACGATAATAACAGTAGCAAAACAATTAATAGTTAAAAACAAAACCGCAAAAATATGAAGTAATAAAAAAGCTCTAAAAAAGAAAAAAGAATTAAGTATAATAACCAATAGACCTAAAGGAAAAGAGATGATCCATAGATAATATAATAAAATTCGAATTTTTATTGAGAAGGCTTGTCCTTTTGAATCTAAGTGTGAAAAGAGGAGAATATTCTTTTCAGAGCTGTTGTTCTTCGATTGAGCTGGTATTTTTACAAATAAATTTTGAGAATGATATGTTCTCCCAATTTTAATTCTTTCAGGGTTCCTTGTAAGTTTTATTAAAACTAAAATTAAGAAGAAAATTAGAATTAAATTTAAAATCGTAAATATAGTTTGAACATTTATAAAAAGGACTAGAAGGATCCAACTTAATAATGATAATGAAATTTTTGGATAGATCCTTGAATAAAAAGTACTAAATGAAAATTCTTGGACATTTGGAGTAAGATTTAAATCTTCTATCTTTTTTAGGGCAATTTTAAAACTTTGTCTTTCAAAATCTGTTCCAGATAATCTAGGAAAAGAAAAATCTTTTAAATTTTGTAGTATACGCTTTTCGTCAATCATAACAAATGCCATCAATATTTTATTTTAAGTAAGCTCCATCTTTCGCAGAACTTACAATATTTCTATAAATATTTAAGTATCCGGTTTTAATTTTGGGTGTAGGTTTTACCCATTTTTTTAATCGTTTTTCAATTTCATGTTGAGAAATTAATAAATTTAATTTCCGGTTTACAATATCAATTTCAATTGAGTCTCCATTTTGAACAACAGCAATAGGACCTCCTTCAATCGCCTCCGGACATACATGTCCAATACAGAGACCCCTTGTAGCTCCGGAATACCTTCCATCGGTTACCATTGCTACTGAATTCTCTAATCTCATACCTGTTATAGTTGCTGCTGGAATTGATAATTCCCTCATTCCAGGAGAACCCTTTGGGCCCTCATAACGAATAACTAACACTTCTCCTCCTTCAACTTTATTCGATAACAAAAAATCTCTTAAATCTTCCTCGCAATCAAAAACTTTAGCTGGTCCTTTATGATACATCATTTTGGATTCAATAGCACTCTGTTTTATGACAGCTCCTTCAGGTGCTAAATTTCCTGTTAGTATTGCAATTCCTCCCTCATTTGATATTGGATCTTCTATACTCCTAATAATGTGGTATTCATTAAATTCTATTTTATCAAGATATTCATTAAGCTTTAAACCTAAAACTGTTTTTGTTGATAAATTCAAGAATTTTGATAATTTCTTCATTAAAACTTTCACTCCACCAGCTTCATGAAACTCTGAGAGAGTATAATCCGAACTTGGTTTGAACTTGGCTAATAAAGGAATAGATTTGCTAATTCTATCAAAATCAAAGTGATTTAGATTACCACCTACTTCATGGGATAACGCACATAAATGTATTATCATATTAGTAGAGCCGCCAAATGAAAGGGCAACTTTAATGGCATTTTCAATGGAGTCATGTGTAATTATATCTAAAGCATTTATTTTTTTTTCAAGTAGGTTCATTAATGCTTTTCCTGTATCCTTACATAATTTTTCTCTTTCTTTACTTATCGCACTTAAAGTAGAACAATCAGGCAAAGAAAGCCCCATCGCTTCTACGATACACGCCATAGTATTCGCAGTGCCCATCATATTACAAGCTCCAGGAGAGCAGCATGTTTCTGATTCAATAAGATATAATTCTTCTCTTGAAATTAATCCCGCATTATATTGTCCTATAGCCTCTTTAATATCAGAAGTTACGAACGTTTTTCCCTTAAGAGGGCCATCTTGAAACGTTTTAGGGAGCATAATACCTCCTGTTAAAAATATTGATGGAATATTACATCTTGCTGCTGCTAGAAGCATTCCAGGTATGATTTTATCACAGGAACACATCAATATCATTCCATCAAAATTATATGCTTTAATTGTACATTCTATTGAAGCAGTTATAATTTCTCTTGAAGGCAAAATATACATTGAGAAATTACCAGAGTTAGCAATTCCATCACACGAAGCAATTGTATTAAATTCCATTGGAATACCCCCTGCTTCTTTAACACCTTCTTTAACAAATTCAACTAACTTGCGTAAATGAATATGTCCTGGATTAATTTCATTCCACGAATTGACAATTGCTATTTTTGGTTTTTGTAAGTCTTCATAAGAATAACCACATCCACGATATAAAGCTCGTTCATAAGCTCTTTTGGGATCTAATTCATCTATTTTAAACAACATTGAGATTTGTAAATTTAATTAATTAATGAAATTTCCTATAATAAATCAATTTCCTATTATCTAAAAAATCTTATCTTGAAAATCTTTAATCTAAAATAAAGAATTTTTATTGAATAAAAAATCCTATTTTTAATCATTTTTTACGGGATTTTTATCCATACAAGGAACTCCAAATTGACAAAATGCACATCCAACAGGATAAGTAGGAGGTCTTGATTTTCGATTTATACGATAGATATGAGTTTTTAATATTGACCCTATACGTGCTATTACCTCTGATTCAATTTTTTGACCATATTCATGACATTTTATTTTATTATGACCATTTTCATCTATTGCGTTAGCAGGACATCTTATCTCACATTCTCTACAAGTTCCTTTTGAATAATATAAGCAATTTGCATAGGGATTATCATTCTTTCTTTGATTAATTGTAAGAGGTGCATTAGTTACAACAGAAGCTAATCTAATATTACAACCAACTTCAGTAATTAGTCCTTCATGCAAACTAAAAGTTCCTAATCCTGAAGCAAATGCAATATGACGTTCTGACCAAGTAGAGTAAACTTTTCCATTTCTAATTACATAAAAAGATTCACTTAGCATACCAGATACAGCTTTATACCCCTTACTATTAAAAAAATCTAATGTTTGTTTACATGTTTCTTCCTTAAAAGAATTCGCATAGTTTCTTCCTACCGAATAAATTTCAGCAGGAAGTATTACACTTGAAAGTATTTTTATATTCTTACTTTCATTACGGATTTTATCAACATAAGGAAAAACTATTGAAACAACTCGTAATTCTGAAGAATCTATCTTTTCTTGTCCTTCATCTAGCCATAACTCAAGAGGAGTTAAATGTTCTGGTCCAACAACCTCTTTAAATTTTTGAAAAATTGGATCATCTCCTTTAGCAACACCTATTAAAGGATCATTAAAAATTCTACCTGCTCCGTAATTCTGATGAAGACAATTGAGCTCACTCGATTCAAAGAAAGAGTTGAGAAACTGATATAAATCATCTATCAATGTGATTTCCTCTTATTCTGATATAATTAACTATATTTACTAAAAGATATTTTATATTTTTAATAATAAATTTTAATGTTTAAAGTTGGTGTTTAAAATTGATAGTTCAAAAGGTCGGAATAATTGGTACAGGTGTAATTTTCGATCTTAATATATTAGGCTATTTAAATCGAAAAGATGTAAAAATCAAATGCCTTTGTAATAGAACTCTTGAAAAAGCAAAACAAAAAATTAAAAAATTCGATCTCTCTGATAATCTCCCCATATACTCAAATTATAAAGAAATGTTAGATCAAGAAGATTTAGATCTTGTAGAGATACTACTGCCACATCATCTTCATGCTGATGCAACGATTTATGCAGCTCAGAAAGGAATAAATGGTATTTCTGTTCAAAAACCTATGGCATTAACTTTAGAAGAAGCGGATAAAATGATTAATATTTGTGAGAAATCAGGTTCAATCCTTTCAGTTTATGAGAATTTCATATTCGCTCCCCATATTCTGAAAGCGAAAGAATTATTAGATGATGATTACATTGGTGATCCATCGTCAATTCGGATTAAAACTGCTATTGGAAGCAAAGGTGGATGGAAAATTCCTGAAAGTGCTGAAATTTGGAGAAAAGATCCTAAAAAAATAGGTGGTGGTTCTGTTGGTTCTCCTATTCTTTTCGATAATGGATGGCATGCTTTTTCATTAGCTAGGTGGTTTTTTAATGAAGAAATTGAAAAAGTGTTTGCTTGGACAGGTAACTATCAAGGTCTCGATGCGCCTGCTTATGTTATGTTTAAATATAAACAAACCAAAGAACATGTGGTCCCTCAATATGGGAATATGGAATTTACTCTAATGCCAGAAATGGATTTTTCTGATTCAAAATATTATCCTGTTGATGAATTCATTGAAATCATAGCTAGTCGAGGAATTATGAAAATAAACCAAGGCACATCAATTGGAAACAAAATGTCAAATTCTGAAATATTTCCCCCTATGGTGATTATAAGAGATGGTAAAGTAGAAACATATACGGATTTTAAGAAAGATTGGAAATACAGTTTTATAAATGCGACTCACCATTTTATAGAAGCTGTAAAAGGAAATAAAGAACCAGTATTATCTGGTGAACAAGCAAGATCTATATTAAAATTTAATCTAGCGGCAATAAAATCCGCAGAACAAGGGAAAGAGATATTTATTGAATAAAATTATTTTTTTAATAATAAATCTTTATCAAATTTCAATTCCTTATGAATTAAACCTTGAGTAATCCCTTTTCTTAAATCTTTTCTTATTCTCTTAAAATATTTATGCAATCCTGAACCACTGATATCTTTTAGTGCTTCAACTAAGCAAGATCGATTTTTTTCATTTTCAGAAGTAATTTCATCCCAAAAAACAACTCTTTTTTGCTGATCTGAAAGATGAGCCATTTTAGCGAAAATAGAAAGTTTTTTTCCTTGTTCACCGTTATAAATAGGTATCCCTCCATTCTTCATCACGGATATAAAATGTTCAGTTGAATTTATAAAAGAATATCTCCAATCTCGTGGAAGATCATTTCCATATATGTTTACTTTTCCATTAGTATATACGATAATAGGAGGGAACTGGGGACTTTTTGATATAAAATTACCACCACATGTACATTGATTTATCCACATTAATCCTTTTGTTCCAGATATTTCAACATATTCATCGCAGATGTAATAGTTGCTGGGATAATATAAATTTGGAGCAATTGTAATCTCCATGATACCAAATTTAGCAGGCTCATCAGCTTTTTCAATTGGATATTTCCAAAATATATAACTTGGTCCATCATAAACCGTTGAGAAATAATCAATCCAACTATAAACTTTTTCAACTCGTTCTTGACCCATTAACCAAAGAGCCATTGAAAATTTATGAATACCATCATCATAAACCCATGGGCCCCCACCACATAAATTGAAATTTTGACGCCATAACATTGATTTTCGATCTCTTGGTATACTAGGTCCTCCAGCATTAATCGTATTAATTCTAAAATTCAACAATTCTCCAATAATTCCATTATTCAATAATTCCTTTGCTCTTAAATATATAGGATAGAACCGAAAATTTTCGTATAATTTTAATTTTACTCTCTCTTCCTCACAAACTTCTATTATCCTTTCACAATCTGTTATAGTATGAGCCATGGGTTTCTGAATTGAAATACCTGGGATACCTGCTCTTGCACAATATTCAGTCATAGGTCCATGGAGATGATGAGGAGTTAAAATTTCAACTATATCTAAATCTTCATGATTAACCATCTCACGATAATCTGGGTAAACCTTTAAACTCCTTAAGCCCCATTGCTCTAACTTTTCTACAGCCATTTTTATATCAGTATCAGATACAGCAACAATTTCTGTATATGGTGAATGGAGATATCCTAATATATTTAAATCTGCAATAGCACCACAACCAATTATTCCAACTCTTAACATATTCCTCGAATTTTTATATATTAATTAATTCTTTATTAAATTCTACTATTAAAATAATCAACTTTTTTGTTCTTCTTTCATTTTATACCAATCTTTCATCTCATTTAATTGGTTTTCATCTTCCATGAGAAGATCACCTTTAGCATCTCTTTCAATCATATTAAAAAGATCACTACAAATATCTGGATTATCTTCGGCTATATTTTTATTCCAATCTGGATCTTTTGACAAATCAAATAATCTCTGATAAGATCTATCATTAGAAGTAATAAAAGCATAATTATTATCTTTGTACAATGTGCAAACATGAAAACCGCATGTAATATAATCACGATCTTCAACGTATTGACCATTTTCCTCGATAAGTATTGAAAGATCTATACCTTCAAGGACATTGGGTTTTTCTTCATTCAAAAAGCCAAAAATTGTAGGTAATATATCAAAATCATAAACATGTGGCTCCTTTATCCGCTTAGGACCATTAATATTGTAAGGTGGTTTAATCATAAAAGGAATATCTACCAATTCAGGATACATATAATAGGGGATTTTTCCTGTTACGTTATGCTCTCCTATAGAATGTCCATGGTCACTAAAAAAAATTATCAAAGATTCTTTATATAATTCCATGTTTTTTAGTTCATTTATAAAATAACCAAACCAAGCATCACACAACGAGACTTCTGCTGCATAACAAGCTCTCATATATTTTAATTCTCCTTCAGTAAGATAATCGATATCATGGCGATAAGCAGGTGTAATTACTTTTCTTCCGTGGTAATTCTTATCTACATAAAGATCAAGGTACTTTTGCGGAGGATCCCAGGGTTCATGGGGATCGAATTCATCAATAAAGCAAAAAGTCTTTTTAAATCCTTGAGTATCTTTAGTAAATTCAATTGCTTTTTTGAAAGTTTTAGCTGGAAAATAATGTTCCTCAATTTTTCTATTCTGAATATTTGGAAAATATCTATTTAAAATATATTTTTGATACTGTTTGCCCTCAGGATCCCCACTAACACTATGTTCATTTACTATTTGATTAAGTTCTGATTTACCTTTCCTTAAAATTGCTCTAAATTTATCATTTTCATGCCCTCTAATCCAATTCCATTGATCATATCCCAGATGAAAATTCATATTAGGTTTAAATTGATGATACGTACTGGTTATAAATGCAGTTTTATATTCAAAACTCTTTAAATATTCAGAAAGATGTATTTGTTGGGGCGGGATTGGGTGCCATCCTGGAATCTTAACTATGTCATCAGTTCGAAGTTGTGGTCTCTGATGATTAAAAGGAAATGTGCGGATTCCAGTATGAATCGCTCTTCGTACTGGGATTGTTGGTAAGGATTCTGGATATGCATTATCAAATATCAAACAATCCTTTGCAAACTCATCAAAATTTGGTGTTTTTATCCACTCATTTCCATACGTAATTCCAGTATGATCTTTTCTCAAGGTGTCAAATATAATTAGAAAAATTTTCATGATAATGAAGTTTCTTTTCTTAAATTCATTACTATCTATTTTAGATGTTTGCTTTACTTAAAATTTTGTAATTTTCCATTTTAATGAATTATTTGGTTCACTTTTACCAGTTAATACTACTTTATCTCCTTCAATAACTAATTCTACCTCTTTACCATTTATCTCAATATTTCTAATTTGCATTAATTCGTCTTTATTCAATTTCAGTTTAATACTCCAAATTCCTTTAACCAGAGGAGCATACCAACCAGAATATCCATTAATCGATTTATTGAATCCCAATAAAGGAGAGGAGAATTTATACTCTTCCTGGGGTATTACAGGGGAAAATTCTATACCTTCAGCTGTAAATTCTGCCCCTATCAAGTGTATAGTATTATATAATGGCCATGCATGGCTATGAAGATTCATAATAGGGAAATCTGTAAAGCTTAAACCTGTAGATTTAAGAATTTTTGATTCATCTTTCGGATCTCCAGTAAGATAAATTGGATTAAAAATAGTTTGACCAGCATATTTAGATAAAACAGAGTTATATGTATCTGGACCACTCCATATTCCATACCATATATCTGGATAACTCTCAGCATGAATACAAAGAGTATTTTTTTTCCATTCATCCCATGCTATGTTCCCATCCACTTTAGATAAAGCCCATATCAAAGTCCCATTAATAGAATACCAAATACCCGCATTTGTTCCCATGCCTATTAATTTACCTTCAAAACCTTTACTATGGAGCATAGCGCCAATTTGTGATGGATTCCGTAACAATTGATTGATATTTCGAACTAGGATTTTTGCCTGTTCTTGATTTGTTATTTCTCCAATAATCGCCCAAGGTTGAGGCTCTAACCATATTTGATCTTCTCCAAACCATCCTATATCTTCCGTTATCCACGCACGTTTAAACCATTTGCCTGTCCACTGAGCACGAACAGCCTCACTTTGAGCCGTAGCATATTTCAAAATTTGTTCAGCTAAAATTTTTTCACCTATGAAGTTTAACATCTTAGCATAGAATCTAAGAGTATAAGTAGCCATGGCTGAATTCAAAAGACTCTCTCCATTTTTTCGAACCTCGTTTAATTTCTCATCTGGAACTAATCCTAATAAAATTGTATCATTCCAATCACCAACAGATAATCGTTGAATTCCGTGGCGACCCGTTCCAGTTATTTCAGTAAAATGCTTATAGCATAGATGTAACAATTCTCGCACAGTTGATTTTCCTGCTTTTCTGCCATAAAGAGGATAAGTAGGAATTTGCTCGTCAAGAAAATTTGTATCTCTAGTTATGAGAATGTATTCACTAGCTAGCCATAGAAGCCATAATTCGGAATCACTTGATTTTGCCCAGTCGAATGTCATACCGAAACCTATAATAGAATATGGTATTTCTCCGTCTTCTCGCACTTCTTTTAAAGAATATCTGAGAACTTCTTTCACAATTTCTGGTTGAATGTATAAAAATGGCTTAACATGCTGTAATGGATCACGAACAGCACCCTGAAAGCCCATAATATATTGGTATATTAATCCTTGTGAAAGAATATGCTCTTGAAAGAAACTATCGTAAGTCATAGCGCTTCTTAAATAATAATTATGCCAAATAAGTTCTCTTTTTATCCAAGGCTCCTCAGGAATGTTTAGTAGCATATTTTTATTTTTCCAAGATTCACTTGATTTCCTCCATAAATTAGATTTATCTTTTATGTATTTATTCAAAAGAGAGTTGAGTTCGAATCCTTCTGGAAGATATCCAAAAGCAAAATAAAAAGTTTGACTCTCAGAAGAGTCTAAATGGATTTTTTGTTTAATAAACATCCCATTTCCGTTATTAGAGAATGTATCTTTTGAATTAAATGCAGTTGTTAACCCTTTAGGAGATTCTAAATCTCCATTAGCAAAGAATAAAGATTCATTTATGCTTAACCCATCTACAACATCGTCAAGAGAAATTAAAAATGTTGATGGAGGTTCTTTATCATCATATGCAGGTTTTTTAATTAGAGGTTTTTTAATTGTATCCTTATTGTTAGACTCAATATATTTTGATTCTAAGAGTCCCTTACCGTTACAAACAATTTTGAATTTATGTTTAAATTTTTCACTAAACTCTCTTCTAAGTTTTCTAGTAATTGATTGATCTTTTTCTTTCAAACCACTACCAAAAGATAAAAATGAAAACTGATACATAAAACAACCCCAATATTCAACCCAACTTAGATCAACTGCCACTTCACGGTTATTAGTGATTGTAACTTGAGATATTAGAATTGGGTCATCGCCATAAGGAGCAAAAACTACTTGATCTAATATGTATCCATTATCTTCAACAGTTTTTCGATAATACCCTACTCCAAATATTCTTTCAAAAAATGAACTGTTTCCTTTATAAAAAGTGCTTATTATAATTTCTCCATCGGTTAAATACCCAAATCCCCCTGCATAATGTTTATATTCAGGATCATAAACATTAAGAAATTTTGGTCCTCCTTCATCTTGTCTAACTTGAATATAACCATAATTAGA
>JBHLOG010000139.1:0-8568 GCA_048940765.1 Promethearchaeota archaeon
GGATTACCCCAATTTGTTGTAAAAGCTCCCAATGCATGAGTTAATGCATCTAAACCAGTTGCCATTGTTAAGAATGGTGGCAAGTCTTTTACGAAATCTGGATCTAAAATGGTAATATCAGCTAGTAGTTCCTCATGTACCACTTCAATTTTTTTTGGTGGATCTCTCGCAGTATCTGTAATCGTAGCATCTTGTGAATTTTCTGATCCTGTTCCAGCAGTAGTTGGTATAAAGATTAAGTATTTAATCTTTTTACGTAATCCAAGAGGTCCTCCAATACTAGGTATAATCATGAAAAGATTTTGCTCTGGTTTTTCATATTTTACCATTATCATTTTAGCTGTATCCATGACACTCCCTCCTCCAATTGCAATCAAAATTTTCGGATTATAGGTTTCACATACTTTTACTCCTTCTTCTATTGTAGGTATTGGGACTTCTGGTGAAACATCCGACCAAACTCTATAATCCATGTCGATTAATTTAAGGTAATCCTCAAGATTTTTAATAAACTTCTCAGTAAATGAGTCAGTAATAATTAAAGCCCTTCTTTCTTTTTTTTCAATAATTGCTTCTAAAAATCTTGTTACTTTGAGTATTGCCCATTTACCAGTATATATTCTTGATAAAAAAAAATTAGTTTCTATCCCTCTTACAGCTCTAGCACCCATAATTGGAAATAGATCTTTAGCGATTTGTGATTCATACCAAGCAGACATTTTAATTGATTCCCCTTTATAATCTAAGATAAAATTTTAGATTATTAGATAGTAAAAGCAAATTCAATAAAAAAACATTTTTAATTCAATATCCGATATTATCTTTGAGAAATTATAAAAAGAGCATCAAATAATTAATTTGTTTTTGGGTTTTAAAATTATGAAGATAAAATTAAATATGAATGAAATGTATAAAGCGCCTCCAAAAGAAATAATTTTTCACGCAAAAAAAAGTATTGATCTGATTAATAGATACACTCCTCAAGAAGAAGTGGATATATTATTGAAGGAGTTATCTAATTACGCTAATGTCACACAGGAATCAATTGTTTTGAGTTCAGGTTCAGATCTCTTAATAAAGGAATTTATATTTCTCTTTTCAAATAATAGGAAAATCATAATTGCTGAACCGACCTTCATTGTTATAAACAACTCAGCTCAAAATGCTGACTCTTCTTTAATAAAAATCAGATTAAGTGAACCAAATTTCAAACTTCCCTTAGAACCTTTACTTAATGAATTAAAAACTCCATCTTTAATTGTATTCGATAATCCTAATAATCCAACTGGAAGTTTAATACTAACTAAAAGCGATATTGAAAGCATCTTAGAATATGAAGATGTGATTCTATTAATTGATGAGGCTTATTTCGAATTCTCAAAAGTTAGTTTTGTTGATTTAGTAAAAACTTATCCAAACCTTGCGATTTTAAGAACTTTGAGTAAATCTTTTGGATTAGCAGGATCTGGAATTGGTTATTTAATTGCAGGAGATTTAATACGTAAAAAATTCCAAGGTTTAGAAATTATGTTGCCATATCCAAGTGTGATTGCTGGGATAAAAGCCTTAGAGTACCAGAATTACATGGTTGATTATATTAATGAAGTAGAAACTGAGAAAAAAAAAATTATAGATTTTGTCACAAACTTAGGTATAAATGTATATCCAAGTTTTGCAAACTTCTTACTAATGAAGACAAAGATACAGAGAATTTCTGAGAAGTTAGCAGAACAAGGAGTCTTAGTACATAATGTATCTGCTCAATTTGGTGCAGAATATTTTAGAGTTACCATAGGTTCTAAAAATGAAAACAATATCTTTTTAGATTCTCTTAAAAATATAATCTCTTAAAACAAAGAATAATAAGAAATTTTAATTATTCAATATAAGTAGAATTTCTTTTATATAATTCATAAAAATTTAATATAAGTGGATTTTCCATGAATAACAAAATTAATACTATATCGGTAATTGGAGCAGGATTTATGGGTCGCATGATTGTTGAAAAATCTGCTTTATATGGATATGATTTAAATATTTTTGATATAAATCCTGAGGGATTAGATGATTTTATTGGAAGTCTAAAAAAGAAAACTGAAGAAAAAAATATCAAAATTGATATTAAATTCTTTTTTAATATTTCTGATGCAGTGAAAGATACAGATCTAATTATTGAAGCAGTTCCAGAGAAACTTGAATTAAAAAGAAAATTATTTTCAGAGATAGACAAATCGGCTCCACCTAATGCTATTATTACTACTAATAGTTCTTCCATTCCAATTTCAAAACTTGAAGATGTGGTTCAACGGAAAGATAAAGTGATGAATCTTCATTTTTACAACCTCTTTACTATGCCGATGGCCGATATTATGCGCGGAACTCAAACAAGCAATGAAACCTTTCAGAAAGTGAAGACTTGGGTGGAAAGTATTGATATTACCCCTCTTGAGGTTAAAAAGGAATGTTATGGATTTGTATTTAATAGGATATGGAGAGCAATTAAAAAAGATTGCTTAAAAATTTGGGCAGGAGGATATGCTGATATAGAAACAGTAGATAAAGCTTGGAATATTTTTTGTCAATATTTTATCAAAAATAAATACGGACCTTTTCAATTTATGGATAGAATAGGATTAGATGTTATTTACGATATAGAAATGTCATATTTCAAAAATAGTGGGCTTTTAGATGATAAACCACCTGATGCTCTTAAAGAAATGGTTGAAAAAGGGGAATTAGGTGTTAAAACAGGAAAAGGATTCTATAATTATGAGAAAAAATAATTTTTTTTTTTATTTTTAATTTAAAAAAGTAATTCACATAGTTTTAATTATTATTGATTATTGGAAATGTCAGAAAAGAGAAAACAAGAAGTTCAAAGGATTAAGGAACTCGAAAGCATCAATTTAGCGAGAGAAGAAATAAGAGATATCGTCATAGAAACAAAAAAAGAAGTTGAAAAAGATAATAATCTATTAGCAGAACAGATAAATAGTGAACTTAATAAAAAAGGAATTAAATCTATTGATATTGTTGGAGCAATTGGAGCAGGAAAGACAGCACTTTTAGAAAAATTAACCAAAAACCTATCAAAAAAATATCGAATCTTAGTGATCTGTGGTGATATAACAACAAGAGTTGATGCTGATAGAATTGAGCAACACAATGTTGATACTATTCAAATAAATACTGGAAGGGAATGTGCTTTAAATGCATATCATATTTATCAAGTTCTTAAAAACAAAACTTTAGAAGATTATGATCTAATCTTTATAGAAAATGTGGGGAATTTAATTTGTCCATCTGACTTCCAATTAGGGACAGATAAACGAATTACCGTCGTTTCAATTACTGAGGGAGAATGGGTAATAGAAAAGCATCCAATGCTATTTAAAATGTCTGATATTGCTATAATTAACAAAATTGATCTTCTCGAAAGATTAGGAACAAATGTAGAGAAAATGATTAATGATGCTAAGAAATTTAATCCAGATATTGAAGTAATTACTACAAGTGCTAAAACTGGAAAAAATATTGATAAATTAATTAAAGTCTTAAAGTTATAGAAAATATTTTATTGTGATACACAATTGAAAGAAAAATTAAAAGAAATCGAGAAAGTTATTAGTAATATTGAAAAAAATACGCTATCTCAAATTGAAGAATTATTGAATAAATTCTTAAAAACTCATCTTAAACGGAGTAGGATCAATACTTTTATTGGAGACTATCCTACATTCATAGAACCAGTATATCTAGAAGAGAATGTTATAATAGGAGATGACGTACTTTTAGGACCAAATGTATATATTGGAAATAATTGTGAGTTAAAAGACTACGTAGAAATCTCAAACTCAATTATTTTTGATAATGTCATCATTGGTGAAAATATTAAATTGGATAAGTGCATCCTTGATAAAAATACATCATTAAATTTCAAGAATGTAAATTTAGAAAATTGTATTTTATTTGGGAATCTTGAAACTAAAGAAGAAGCTTATAAAATTATGCTTAAATTCAAGTAATTAAATAAAATCAGAATTATGAAAATATTAGCCATCAATGGTAGCCCTCACAAAGATGGGAATACATATAAATTAATTCGCGAGATATTCCTAGGGGCAGAAAAGAACGGCCACAAATGCGAGATTGTCCATCTAGTAGACCTAAGTCTGGATTATTGTAATTGGTGTGGAGATTGTTTTGAAACAGGTATCTGTCCTATTGATGATGGATTCCAAGAACACCTTAAGCAAATTTTTAATTCAGATGTATTAATCGTTGCAACTCCTTCTTCTACTCGCTCAGTTACTGGATATATGAAAAACTGGTTGGATCGTTTTTGCAATAGTCAATTGATATATAATGTGGATGGTAAAAAAAATGTAACTAAAAAATCACGAGTACCAGGTCATAAGAAAGCAATAATTATTGTTCAAGGTTGTACTAACTTACTTCAAGAAACAATTGAGCCTATAAATGTCGTAATGAGTGTATTAGAAATCCCAGTAGTTGAAAGATTAATTATACCTAATATAGGCCTTACTGAAGAAGATACTGTTGATAAAAGAAAAAATGTGATGCTTAATGCATTTAAAATTGGTGAAAATCTAATGTAGTAGTGTATTATTCCTCAATTTGATCGTGAAACCCCTCTTTCACGATAGATCGTATTATAACAGTAATATCACGATAATATTAAAATAATATCCTGATATTATTAGAGCGAATACAAATTTTTAAGGATCTTTAAATTATAAGATAAAAAATTAAAAATTTTGGAGTAGATAAAAAATTATGCCACCACCTAAAAAACAAGCAATTTTCTTAATCTTACCTACGTTAGCATTATATATCCTTATCTTTATATTGTTCCTTTTAACACCTTTTTTTAATGCTTATAACTTTATTATTAGATTTGGGTCATTATTTGGATTTACTTCCATGTTCATAGCAACGATGATGACTCCTTTTGTAGTTCAACTATATAAAATATTTGGGAAACCCTTTGTTAAAATACATCATATCTATTCAATTATGGGACTTATATTAATAACTCTTCATCCTGTAGCATTTGCAATTTCTGTAGTAGATATTACTGTCTTTATACCAGATTTTAGTTCATGGTATGGTTTCTGGTCTTTAGGGGGACGTTTGGCTCTCATTTTAATCTATATTGCCGTGTTAGGAGCACTTTTAAGAAAGAAAATAACAAAGTATTGGAGGATTATTCATATTTTCAATTATATAGCATTGTTTTTAGCTTACGTTCATGGAGTTCTAATTGGAACAGACTTCCAAAATTTAGCTATTTTAATAATCTTTACAATAATGATAATTCTCAGCTTTAGTGTTTTGATTTATAAAAGATATCTCAAGTTTAAAAGGAAGAAAAAGGATTGATTTTATCTGAAATAACCAAAAGGTTAATCTCTGATAAAAAAAATTAAGTCTCTTTAGGTGGAAATCATAACTAAATAATTTCCACCTTCTTCCTTACCAAGGATCTTACATGATAATCCCATTTCTAAAGTAATTTGTTTAAGTGTATCAGGATCTATTTGTAAATTTTGGATTTTATCTCCCATGATATTTTTGTATTTAATCTGATATATCATCACACCACTATACTTTCCTAACTTTCGGTTTCTTTCTTGATATTTAAGAAAAATTTGTTCTTTAATTGAAGGAAAATCTATTGAATCAAGAATTATAATTCCCTCTGGATTCAGGAGAATTCTACAGTAAGATAAGAATTTTTTCATTCCATTTAAATTCTCCACAAACCCGATTGAACGTCCTAATAAAAGAATGGTATCAAATGAGCCCATTTTTAAATTATAACAATCTGTACATTGAACATTTTTTATCCCTCTTTTTTTCATTATCTGACAAGCTTGAGAGGATATATCAATTGCATGAACCTCAAGACCTAATTTTTGAAGTTCCAAGGCATGTGGTCCAACTCCTGCTCCGATATCTAAAACTCTACCTTTACATAATTGTAGCGCTTGTTTTTCTATATTTGAAAAATTTTCAGGGCCTCTAAAGAAATTTTCAATAGGTACTTTCCATTCTATTCCATCATCTCGACATAATGTGACTTCAACTCCTTTTTTACCATTATAAAAATCCTCAAGAGCTATACCAAAAGGTTCAAATGCTTTTTCTGTCATAATAGTATTCTAGGAAGATGAAAATTTTAATCTTTTTACATCTTTGTTTTCCTTTTTTCTATTTTTATCAAAAACTTCCCGACAGCTTCATGATTTGTGAGTTATAACCAGGCTAATAACCAATACGATCGTGTTATAAATACTTTCTTTATTATCGATTGGAGTTCTAATTTCTAGAAGTTATTCTACATTGAAAAGGAAAAAAGAAAAGAAAAAAAATTAATTTTTAAATATGTAAAATCTAATTATTTTTTTGTTAATTCTCGATTTATAGGTTTTAATAACATCAGATTTAATACAACTAATATCCATGATGAGAGAGAAAACATAAGAAGCCATTCCCAAAATGGTGCCCACTGCCAAAGTGGTAAATATGTCCAAAATGCATCAGTATACCATAGATATGGTATTGTATAAAAGAAACCAAAAAATATAGGAGTTAATATCCATGTGTTAATTGCTAATAAAATACGAGAAATCTTTGGACGTTTTAATCCAATTTGTACTTCTATTATATCTGGAAAAATTATAAATTGTGATGCAACAAGAATTCCACTAATCATGAAAAAAGTGAATGCAAAGTCTGCAACAATATCATGCCAGAAATAATCAGGTATAGGTGGTCCAATAATACTATCTAATTTTTCACCTACATCTTCAGAAATTACACCAGTTAGAAATAATCCACACATTGCAATGAGCATACAGATTAAGGTCAAATTGCCTAATAATTTTCTTAATCGTTTCGACCCATCTCCTATAAGAATTTTTCTTAAGTAAAAGGTGGCAGGTATCATTAAGATGGCTGTTTGCATCATTCCAAAATCAATAATTATCGGCATTGGGGTTAAGTCCAGATTACCTAAATCACTTATATAATTAATCAATATATTAAAACCAGCGGGATCAGACGAAGGACCAGCAGGATCTAATTGACCAATAAGAATTCCTAACATAATACTCGATATCCAAACTAATGTTGCAGCTATACAAGAAAATTTCACGACTTTAGGATGCGTTAGTAATTTATAAAAATTATTCATTTTTTCTTTAAATCCCATGATAACCCTTTTTTATAAAATATTTTGAATTTAAATTTTCTAATTGTAATTTTACATATCTAATATATATAATTTATAATAATTTTTTATCCTGATAAAATATAGAAAAGAAAAATATTATTATTTTAATTTTTAGGTATATCTAATTTACTTTTTTCTATTTTAATTAAAAATTTTCCAGCTACTTTATGACTTGTAAGTTGTAACCATGCTATTAGCCAATAAAACCGAGGTACAAAAATTTCCCTTTTATATTTTCTTGATGCTTTCAATATTACTTTTGCAACATCCTTAACATCTACAAATTTATATAAAAAACCTCTCTTTTGATACTTTTTAACCCATTCTTTCATTTCTGGAGTAGAATCCCAAAATTTTGTTTTAGTTGGTGCGGGGCAAATAGTTATAACTTGTATATTGTGATTTTTCATTTTAAACTCTAATCGAAGGGAGTCTGCGAGTCCTACAATTGCATATTTACTCATTGAATAAGCTGCCATATTTGGAATACCAATTTTACCCGCAGAACTCGAAGTAAAAATAATTTGACCCTCTTTTCTGTCAGGATATTTTTTGGTTGGCGCAGGACGTCCAATATAGGGAAGAGCTGCCTGGAGAATTAACCACATACTATCAACATTTATAGACATAATCTTTCGATATTCGTTAAATGTTCCACCATTCGTAATTGAACATGTAGTTCCTATTCCCGCATGATTGTGCAAAATATCAATGTGTTTTTCTTTTTCACCAATATTTTTAATTACAGACTCAACTTGTTCCCGATTTGTGACATCACATTCATAGTTTTCTACATATTCTGCCCCCAATTTCTCTAAATCTCCTTTCAGTTCATTTAAAGAAACACCAGGTAAATCTAGTAAATAAATTCTCATACCTAACGGAGCAAATTTACGACAAACTTCACTACCAATATCTCCACCTGCTCCTGTTATTAAAAATACTTTTCCTCTATACCATTTCTTTTCCATTTAAAATATCACTAATATTTTGGATTTCAAAAATATAAATTTAAAAAATAATTAATATCTTGATTATTCGCCTTTTTTAACCGTTCCTTGAAAGGACGAAAATTGATTAAAAATTGCCTTAGTATCACCTTCAATTTTAGCAAATATGTTAACAGGAGAAGCAGCAACAGGTTTATCCCCTGAACTCGCAGGGGTGGGACCCCAAAAAATACAGAATCCTTGACCACTAATCCAATAACCCACATCTCCTATATCACATTCATTTTGAGGATTTTCTGCTGGAATTGAGACAGGACAATCACCATATAATTCTTCACCCCATCTTGATAAATTTACTTC
>JBHLOG010000140.1:0-8520 GCA_048940765.1 Promethearchaeota archaeon
CATTCTCCAAACTTCACATTCTAAAACTCTGTGAATCATTTTGTTCTCATTAATAACCTCTATTTCTGAATTCATATTCATAAGCGTATGTTGGATCTTCATTAGTTTTGGTAATGTTTGAGAGAAACTACCTTTCAAATTTGTTATTGTAGCAATTTTTTTTCCCAACCTTTCAGAAAACATCTCCCATGCTTTCACATCTAATTCTGTCGCAGTTTCCAAACCGAGTTTTTCTACCGAAGCCATGAACCACGCACCATCCAACCTGAGAAAAGCATATCTCATCAAATCCAGTAATTTTTCTAATTCTAATTCTACATTTTCTTTCATACTTAACACCTAATTATCTTTTGTAATAGGTTTTATTATTTGTAATTATGATAATTGAATAAACATTAGTTTAAATTTATGTAATTAGAAAAATTAAAGGAATTATATAAGGAACTTAAAAGAAGTAATATAATACAAAATAACTGATGAAAATATCTATGCTAATGATATCCTAAATACTAAAATATAGAAAAAAAACTGAAAATAATTGCTATTCCTATTATTTTATATCCATATCTTTCAAGAATTAATTCATATAATTTAAGGGTACACTCATCATCTTCAACAATAAACACTTTTTCCATTTTAAAAATCCATTCAGATTATTTTTAAAAAAAATTTAAAGATAATCATTTTTTACTCGTGTCAATATAGTCAAAAGTATGATTAAACCTCCTATAAAAATAAAGACAATAAAAACATTCCATTCGAGAATAATTCCTATAAATGGGAGAGTAATTGCTCTTAAGAAACTTGTAAACATGTTAATAGTGCTGAGAACTGTTGCTCTATTTTCAGACTCAACCTGTTTATTTATACCATTAATATATATTAGATATCTCGGATATCCAGTTGCTACGATCGTAAGGATCAATAAAATACCTAATATAGCATTAAAAATAAATCCCATAAAAATATAGGCAATACCACAAATTATATCAACTAAGATTAAAAGTTTCAATTTATTCTTGATTCTCTTCGAAATCATGGGTATAACATTTAAAAAAATTAAGTTTACCACATTTATTGCGGACGCTACAAAACCAAAAAATGATATGGGGACATTCACAGCTCCAAGATATATTTGATAGGTCCAAAATAGAATAAAAATTAAAGATTCAATTAAAACTCTGTCTAAACATAGAATTCTTAGAATCTTATTTCTTTTTAATTCCTTATAACCATCTTTTATAATATTTAAATATCGATTAGATTTATGGGTTTTCTTCTTGGAATGAGGTTCTTTTAATGAAAATGAAAATATGAAAGCTAAAACATATACTAAACCTAAAGATACCATAGTAAAATGCAATGAAATATATATAGCAATGATCGAACCTAATGGGGCAGAAATTATTTGTGCACCAATGTACATTGTCCGGTTTCTCGCCATATATTTTGGAAGTTCTTTTTCTTTACCAAGTGCCTTTAAAGTAGTATATAGAAAGGCTTCATCTGTACCTGACCTTAATGCAATTCCGAGAGCCCAAAAAGTTTCTCCTATAAAAAATAACCATAAATTTGGAACAAGACAGTAAAATATTGTAGCAAAAATTAGAGATAATGCGGATAATGTTAATGCCCTATTTCTTCCTAAGAAATCTGCAATAGCTCCAGAAGGTATTTCAAAAAGAAATATCATGAATGTGAAATAACTCTGCAATATCATTATTTGGAAAAATGTTAATCCACCCCATATCACGTCATAAGGAATAAAAACAGCCCGAACTGTATGTATGCCCAAAATAAGGTAAAATATATATAATTTGTATATGTTTCCTTTATATTTTTTCTCTATAGATTCGATTTCTTCTAAAATTTCATTACTTTTTAACTTAGAAGGCTTAGAAATTCGAAATTCACCTCTAAATTTAATTTTGAATTATGGCAAATTTTTTATGCTTTTCTTACCATTTTTCATGTAACCAATGGCAATCTTTTATTTAAACTTTTGCCATTTTTTATAATTTATTAAAGATGGAAAATTTTTATATAATATTTTGCCGTAATATAAAATGATTTAATAATTTCAAATTGTAAAAAATGACAGAGCTCGATGATAAAGATTTAGCTATAATGAGAACAATAGAAGATTATGGACCTAAAATTTCTACTGATATTTTAAGTGGAAAGCTCGGTTATCCTTCAAGAACGATACGATATCGTATTAATAAATTGAAAGAAAAGGGATATCTTAAACCTCTTAGAATGAAAACTCATGAACGTAAACTTGGTTTGGGAGAAAATATAATTGTATTAGATGTAAATCAAAAGATGCAGAGTAGGCTACTAGACATTTTCAAGAAAATACCATATATATATCATTATTATTCGACTTATGGAAAATACAATGGATATTTGATAAGGTCTGTTTTTTCATTGAATCAACCAAATATAAATTTAGAGTTATTAGATGCTATGAAAAGAACGGGGTATATTTCTGATTATTATATTTTTGATTTGGTGAACTATAGAATTAAAAATAAAGATCTTACTTTTTTCAATCCTGAAAGAGGATGGACATATAGATGGGAAGAATGGTATGATTATCTTAAAACGATAAAAAAAAACAAAGAAATGGAGTTTAATTTTGAAATAGAATTAGATGTAGATATCGTAGATTTTGATTATAAGGATGTTATTTTATTAAAAAATATGTGGCAAGATGCCTCTATTACGTTAAAAGAACTTAAAGAAACTCTCAATTTATCTGAAGCACAAATAAGTTTAAGAATTCAAAAATTAAAAGAAAAAGATATAATAAAAGGGTATTATTTAGATTATTCTTTACTTAAAACTGAAGAGTCTGTTTACTTTTATTGTTTTCTTGAGATTGAAGAAGCTGTAAACAATGTCTTATCATGTTTTTTTAAACTCCCTTATCAATTCGTTATATATGTTGAATCTTATAATAAATTCTGCATCAGTTTAGCACTAGATGCTAAAGATTTTAAAAAATTTTTAGAAGGATTTGACCTGATAAGACCATTTCTCAATTCTTATTTCTTTCAATTTAGATATGGTGAAGCTAAAAGAGCTGATCAAGATTTATTTGATCTTTACAATAGGATAAAAAAAACTTGGGAAACACCATTAAAGGATTATCTTTCTATTATCGAAAAAGAAGCTGAAATGTAACTCAGTTTTTATTTTTATATTGATATTTAAAAAAGTGTATTATCTTTATGTAAATTTAAATACTTAAAAATAACATTTGTTATTATCATAACAATTAAGCTAATAAACGCAAAAATTCTAAGTACAACTTTAAAGACAATATTTACATATAGAAATAGGATTGGATTTTCTTCAATAGAGAGAAGTATTATTTGAAAGTACAATTATTAAATCTTATCAAATTACGGCGAAATATTATATAAAAATTTTCCATCTTTTATAAATTATAAAAAATGGCAAAAGTTTAAATAAAAGATTGCCATTGGTTACATGAAAAATGGTAAGAAAAACATAAAAAATTTGCCATAATTCAAAATTAACTCTCATTGATATGAAACTTACAAAAGAAATACAAGAGTTTTTGTTAAATAATGCTTTAGAACGGTTTTTAAGATATGTAAAGATTTGGACAACTTCTGATGCAAAATCAGATTCCATTCCCTCAACTATAAATCAACTTAAGTTAGGAAAAATATTAGTAGAAGAATTAAAGCAACTTGGTTTAGAAGATGTTGTTCAAGATGATTTGGGGTTTATTTATGCTAATCTCCCCCCTAGTCAAGGCTGTGAAAATACAAAAACAATCGGGTTAATAGCACATTTGGATACATCTCCAGCAGTAAGCGGTAAAGATGTAAAGCCTGTTATTCATAAGAATTATAATGGAACTGAAATAAGATTTGCGCAAAATCCGAAATTGAATTTAACTATTAATGATTCGCCTAATTTAAAAGAGTATCTTGGTCTTGATATAATAACTTCACAAGGGGATACTCTATTAGGAGCTGATGATAAAGCGGGTATTGCCGAGATTTTGACTACATTAGCAGCATGGAATAAATTTCCGATATTAAAGCATTGTCCAATTAAGATTTGTTTTACTCCTGATGAGGAAATAATGAGATCTATGGATAAAATTGATAAGGAAAAACTCCCTGAAGTTTGTTATACGGTTGACGGGAGTAAAATGGGAGAATTAGAAATTGAATGTTTTGATGCTTGGCGAGCAACTATTAAGTTTAAGGGATTAAATGTGCATCCAGGATATGCTAAAAATTTGATGATAAACGCTATCCATATTGCATGTAGATTTTTAAGTGAATTACCTGAAGCAGAAACTCCTGAACATACAGAGGAGAGGGAAGGTTTTTTTCATATAAATAAACTAAAAGGGACATCAGAAGAAGCCTATGCTATAATAATTATAAGGGATTTTAAATTAAAAAATAACCAGAGAAGAACAGAATATCTTAGAAATCTGAAAAAATTATATGAACTTCGTTATCCAGGTCTAAAAATTGAGTTAGATTTTTTACATCAATATAAAAATATGTTAAAATATTTGGAGAAAGATAAAAATTTAATTGATCTAGCGAAAAAAGCGATTGAATTAGCTGGATTAGAAGTAAAACTGCATTCTATTAGAGGTGGAACTAACGGCACTATACTTAGTGAAAAAGGAATCCCAACACCAAATATCTTTACGGGAGGAGAATTATTTCACTCTAGAAAAGAATATATCCCTACTTTAGCTTTACAAAAAGCAGCTGAAGTTTTAATATATTTAGGTTATCTATGGACACAATAAAAGTAATATTGAAAATGGATATTAGTTCAATCATAACAATGATTGCCAAATTTCATAAACATTAATTATTATTAAATAATGCTTTTAGATTATATAATACTTAACTGAAATTAATTTAAACTCAAAGGGTGAATTAATATTGATTTTAGTCCAATGGTCATGTGAAATTCCCCAAGAAAAGCTTGAAAGCTTTATTAATTTTGCAAAAAATAAGCTGAAGCCCTTTTATGAATCCTATAGGTGCATGAAATATGAACTTCTTTTCCCTATGATTACAGAAAAAAAATTCTTTCCTTATCAAGAGTCTGAAATTAAAAATAGATACACAGAACAGTTAGTATTTAAAGATATTAAAGATTTTGACGATTTTCATAAAAATATTGAAAAAAATCAAGAGGCACAAGATATAGTTGGAATGTATGTGAAAGAATTCGAAATTTCTAATTGTTCTTTTAAAATATTTACTTATTATATTTAGAATTATATAAAAAAAAATAATATCAAAAAAGGTATTCAAAAATAATCTAGAGGGTGTAAGATGAAATGCATAAAGAATTACGCTTTGGTATAATTACAATCCAGCGATTACCATGGCAGGAAGAAGTTCAGCGTTGGAAAAATATTGAAGATTTAGGATTTGATAACATTTGGTTAGCTGATCATTTTTTAGACCCATATAACCCAACTGATAATTGGTATGAAGCATGGACATTACTTGCAGCATTAGCAACCTTTACTGAAAGAATTAGAGTTGGAACATTAGTAACATCGATTCCACTGCGCCATCCAGCAATTCTAGCCCGACAGGCTCTTACCGTTGATCACATTTCTAATGGAAGACTCGAATTGGGAATTGGTTCAGGAGTATCAGGCGAAATAGACCCTGTTTATGAAATGATTGGAATTGATGATTGGTTACCCCATGAACGTGTAGAACGCTTTAAAGAACAACTAGAAATCATTGATAAATTATTGCGAAACAGAGAAATAAGCTATGAAGGAAAATATTACTCACTCAAAAATGCCTATATGTATCCACCCCCAATACAAAAACCAAGACCTCCTATAACAATAGCAGCAATGGGTAGAAGTATGTTGAAAATCGCTGCTCAATACGCTGATACATGGAACTCATTAGGAGGAGAATGGAATACTCCAGTAAAAGATATGCTCAAAAATACTATTAAGCGAAATGAAGAGTTAGATCAGTTCTGCGATGAAATAGGACGCAACCCTCAATCAATAGATCGTTCTTTCTTGTTCTTTGGTAAGTATTTCACTTCAATTTTTGAATCAGAAAACCAATTTCGAAATATTGTCGGACAGTATAAGGATATCGGAATTAATGAATTCATCTTTTATTACCCCCACGAACCAAGTCAATTATCGAAATTTGAGCAAATCGCTAAAGAATCAATTCCAAAATTCAAAAAAAGTATATAGATTTAGCAATCCAGCAAATCAAAAAAAGTTAAACCTCAATTTGCATTAATTCCATGAAGGATACAATTACATTGGAACAGCTACTAATAATATAGTTGAATATCAAGTAATTATCAATGCTTTGAAAGTAAGATTTGTAAATTCGATAAATAAAAAATTAAAAAAAATTAATTATTAATTTATGTTTTAAGCTTCTTAGATTTTACATCCAAAAAAGTGAATTTTACGTTCAATTGCTTTTGAAACTCCAATTTTAGTAATAATTATTTTTATTAAACCAAAATCGCCAGATCTTTCAAAAATTTCAAGCTTCCTATAGGAATAGTGATCAATTATATCCCATGAAGAACGTTCATCATTAATTTTAAAGTCTTTAAAGTCCCATTTATAAAAATTGTAGTTTTCCCTTCATACTACTTATTTTCAAATTTGATTTTACCGTATCTTTCTAACATTCTATGATTAATAATTCATTCATAATTTGGCTTACTCACATTGTTTTTAGAATATTCACCTGAAAAAACATCTAAATGACCATATCCACAAATATTCATAATTGAAGAGAATGCAGGGGCATATCTCAGCATTATTTAATTGGGAGCAACAAATCCTATTTTTCACTAAAATAGTAGATCTCTTAAAACAAAATCTGACTTAGCACCACAAAAAAACATTACGACTTAGAATTTAATTCTAAAAGTTTAATTTTAAATTCTTGTATCTTATCTGGTGGAAAAATAATGTAAAATAAATTTAATTAGGTACCCTCGAGAAATCCATGAATATAATTGTATTGTTCTTCTGTTAATGTATCGATTTCTATACCCATTGATTCTAATTTTAGAAAACCTACTTTATCATCAATCTCTATAGAAATATCGATTATTCCGGGTTTAAAATTGCCTTTATTTTTAACAATATATTCAGACATTAATGATTGTAATGCAAAAGACATATCCATAACTTCTGCAGGATGACCTTCTGACAATACTAAGTTGGCTAAATGTCCCTTTAGCAAGCAGTAAGATATTACTCCTAATGAAATATTACTTTTTAGAATAAATAAGGAAAAAAAAATGCAAAAAGAGTTGTTAAATTATAATTTTCTTATACTATCCGTATATTTATTCGACTGATTAACTATCATTTCCAATTGATCCTTTTCAATTGGAACTTCGTCTGATTCCCTTTGAGCTTCTATAAATAAGTCATCAAGAGAAGGAAGAGTTCCCTTATCCTCTATCATCCATTTGGTCATAGTGTTTAAATCATGTTCACCATCCCAATCTATTGTTGGAATATCTTCTTTAGTGTGAATACTCTTTTTATAGATACCTTCAGCTAATGCTACATCGAATAGAGTGTCGCAAGCGATCCATCTATCAGAAAGATAACATTCACACCAGAGATGATGGGATATTTCATCAGGAAACAACTTGTATAATGATTCTGAAACTATACCTTTAAGGCATTCTTTAAGTAAAGAAGCAATATGATATCTAGCTGGGATATTGACAACACGTAACAACGCAACTTGAAGATTCGTTTTGGTACTACATTGACCAAATCCTTTTTTAAGAGTTTCAGATGCTTTATCTGTTTCACACATTATGAAAGTTATCTGATCTCTTACAAAATTAAATATACTTAACGTCATCTCTTTAGGAGTTTTATCATTCTTAGTAAGTTCTTTTGCCTTAGCAATTATTTCTTGATTATCACAGTCACAAAACTTTGTCGCTTTCAAATAATCTTCCATACCTTCCATTGATAGTGAATTCACTATAAATTTCAACCTCTATAGAAACTTAAATTTTAACAAATTAGTTATTATTAACTTAATTTAAATAATTTGTGTATGAAACAGAATTAAAAGGATTTAAGATAATTCTATAAATAAATAAAAAATAAGAAATTGATAAAGTATTTTTGATAATTTAAGTTCCTTCTTCGTAGCCATGGATATAGTTATATTGCTCCTCGGTCAATTTATCAATCTCAACGCCCATAGATTGAAGCTTTAGGAAGCCTACTTTATCATCAATCTCAGTAGGAATATCAATCATTCCAGGTTTCAAGGAATCCTTATTTTTGACGATATATTCGGACATTAAAGATTGAAGACCGAATGACATATCCATAACCTCAGCAGGGTGTCCTTCAGAAAGCACTAAATTAGCTAGGCGCCCCTTTGCGAGAAGATATACTTTTTTACCATTAGGAAAAGTTATTTCTTCGACATCTTTTCGAATAGGTTTTAT
>JBHLOG010000141.1:0-8480 GCA_048940765.1 Promethearchaeota archaeon
TACCATATGATACCAATGATTTGACTTATATTATTTATTTCTGGGTAATAATTGGAATTATAATTGCAATTTTTGGTGCTATGATTGCCAATTTCTATAAAGTTAGTAAACTTCAAAAGTTCAAAGCAGATTTTTACTAATTCCTTCCAATATTAAGCATAAATTTTATTTTTTTTCTTTATTTTAAAAACTCGAAGAAAATAATACAAAATTTTTTGTAGATAAAGAGAGAAAATAAGTTAAATATGGAATTATCTGAAAGCTTATATAATAAACTTAAAGAACTTATCACTTTTTTGAAGGGAAAGAAAGTTATTGTCGCTTTTTCGGGAGGTGTAGATAGTTCACTTTTAGCATTTCTATCAAAAAAATATGCTAAAGATACCCTACTTGTTACTGAAAAATCAATTCTATATCCTGAGGAAGAAATTAAAGACGCATCTCAATTTGCAAGTAAACATGCTGTTAACCATATGATTATTGAACGAGATCCTTTAAAAAACGAAGAATTCCAATGCAATCCCTCAAATAGATGTTATATTTGTAAGACAGGTCTCTATAATGATATAATTGAAATTAGAGATTCAAAAAATTTTGATTTAATATTAGATGGTTCAAATATAGATGATCTTTCGGATTATAGACCAGGTATGCAAGCGTTAAAAGAATTGAAAATTTCCACACCTTATATTGATTTTAATATAAATAAAAATGAAATAAGAGAAATTAGTAAATTTTATGATCTTGATGTCCAATCTAAGCCATCAATGGCTTGTTTTTCTTCTCGAATTCCCTATGGTCAAATTATCAATGAAAAGAAATTATTTATGATTAGGGAATCTGAAAAATTCCTTAAGAGCAAATTTAATTTAGATCAATTAAGAGTAAGATTACATGAAGAATCTCTTGCTCGTATCGAATTTATGCCGAAGGATTTATCCAAAATTCTAACTGTGAAAAATTTGGAATTAATTAAAAACAAAATGAAAGAAATTGGATTTACATATATAACGATTGATATTGAGGGCTTTAGATCGGGCTCAATGAATGAAGTCCTAGATTTAAACTAGCAGTTTATATACTTAGGTCTACTTTTTTATGTATTCTATTATCCTTTTACGTTTTTTTAATGCTTCTGTGGCTGCCTTTTCAATACTTATTTCCATTTGCTTTAGAAATTCAGGTGTATCTTCTCCAACCTCTTGTTTTATTTTAGTATAGGCAGATTCTCTGAATTTTGGAAGGATTTCTTTTTTTTCCTCTCCTTCGGAAGTTAAAAAAACTTGCTTTGAATCATCAACATAACCTATTTCATTGCATTTAATGTTACTACTTTTAAGATCATCAATAATATTTTCTGATACAGATTTGGAACAATAGATTAAAAGTGCATCTAAAGAAACTCCTAAATAATCAACACCAACTTTCTCTAACATTTCTAAAACAATTGGATTAACAAGATTTCTTACTTTCTCTTCAAAAATATTGACTCCACAATTAGCTTCATAATTAATCTCATATAAATCACCTCTTAATCCTCCATTAGTAACATCACACATTGCTCTGATTTCATTAATATAATCAGAATTTAAAATAGTTTCACATGCTTCAAGGAATTTGATATTCATAGTTTCTTTTACTACTTCATGATTTCCAGAATAAATAGCGGTAGTTGTAATCGTTCCACCTCCGGCTCCTTCAGTCATTAGTATTTTGTCACCAACTTTAATATTTCTTCTCGCTAATAGCCTATTACATACTCCAACAGCACTTATACCTCCTACTAACCTATTACCAATTACCATATCACCTCCGATTCTTAAAGTTGATCCTGCTGTTATTGGAACTTTTATTAAATCAGAAATGGCTGACACTCCAGCAATAAAATCAAACAATTTACTAACATCAGCATCATCACCTAGATGTGTATCGATCATTAAAGATATAGGTTTTGCTCCTTTAACATATAAATCTCTTAAAGCAGCTCGCGCTACATGAAATCCGCAAATGAAAGGGAAATCGCTTAGTCGAGAATGAATTCCTTCCATTTTTGATACAATTATAAGATTTTCAAAGTTCAATAATTGATTTTTGAATCCTTTAATATCAATCATACGTACCGCCCCTGCATCATCTAATGAAGTTGGTGATAAAAATGCTTTATAATCTGTTTCAGCTAACCCTGTGATCAATTTATGAACAAAAAAATCACCAGCACCTCTACAACCTACTCCTTGTTTCCCTACAGTCACATTACTTTTTTTAAAATCCAAAATTTCTTTAATAAAAGGATCTAGTACTAATCCAATATCACTTTTTTGACACTCTTCGAATACAGCTTTAGCAAATTCATAGGCTGAATTTTCATCGATTTCTTTAAAATCGTGGTATTCTTGTGTTAATCTTTCAAGAATTTGGTCCTTAGAATATCCTTTATTTATCAACCTCCTTGTTAAACCTTCTAAATCACTCAATATAAAAACCTAGTATGATTAATTCAAGTCTTATTAAAATTTATGAATAAAAGTTTATACTACATTTAAATTATTTTGAAAATTTCTTTTAATAGTTAAAAGTTTTCTTTTAAAAAAATTAATATGACTTCTTTAAAAATAACAACTCCTTGCCGTATTCATCTTTCGTTGATAGATGAGAATGGATATACTGGTAGGGTTGACGGTGGAATTGGTCTTATGCTTGATAGACCTAATGTGGTTTTAGAAGTTTCAAATAGTGCTGATGAATTTACTATTGAATGTAATAAGTATTATAAAGAATCTGTCCATGTGATTAATGAGAAAGCATCAAAAATATTCAAACATTTTCATATTAGCAATAAGAATTTTCATTTTCATTTAAAGAGATATTATCCGAGTCATGTAGGTTTAGGATCAAAAACTCAACTTAGCCTTGCTATAGCCACAGCAATTACAAAATTAAAAAATCTTAATACTAACATTGGAGATTTAACTAAATATGTTGAAAGGGGAGGTACTAGTGGAATTGGTTGGAGAGGTTTTGAAACAGGAGGATTTATTTTAGATGGTGGTCATGATTTTGGGAAAGGGAAAGAAAAGGAAACTTTTTTACCATCATCAGCATCATATTCAGCTAAACCAGCATTAACAATCTTTAGATATAATATACCTGATAATTGGAGATTTGTACTTGTTATCCCCAATGTGAAAAAGGGGGCATATGGCGATGAAGAAATAAGTGTATTTCAAAATTTTGCCCCAATTCCTCGTAATGAAGTAAATGAAGTTTCTCACCAAATAATAATGAAAGTTATTCCTGGTATCTTAAAAAATGATTTAAGTTGTTTTGGAGAGGGATTAAAAAGAATTCAGAGCATAGGATTTAAAAAAGTCGAGATAGATTTACAACACGATATTGTTAAAGATCTTCTAAAATTCTTTGAGAATTATGGACTAAAAGCTTACGGTATGTCATCATTTGGACCCAGTGTTTTCGGAATTGTCGAATCTGACTTTGAAGCTGAAACAATATTGAAAAAAATACAAAGAAATCAAAAATATAGCGGAAGTCATATATATATTTGTAAACCTAACAATAATGGAGCAAAAATTGAACATATAGATTGATATCAAATGCCAAGGACAAATGAAAAAATATATTTTTCACCTAATTTAAGTGAAAGAGAAAGAGCTTGTTTTGAAGCAGGCATTAAATTGGGTGCACTTTATCATATTCTTTGTGGTATTCCAGTAAGATCTGATGAAAGTGTTATTAATTCTCTCGAAAAAGGCATTGAAGCAGCAATTTCTTGTCAACCATATGTTAAATCTGTAAAAATTTTATTAGATCGAAATAAAATATTAAGAAATAAAACTACTGAATTTGACTATGATGAGATTACAGGAAAAATGATTCAAGCAGAAATAATTATTGAATATGAATCTGTATTTATTACTGCAAAGGTAGAATGGATCGAAGAGATGGAATATCCACTAATGTTTATTGAAAAAATTCATGAAAAGAATTAACCCGCTAACTCTTTGATATAATTACTTACAATTTCTATGGTTTTCAACACACTTTCATTTTTTCCAAATCTTTCAATATCTCTCATATGTTCAACTATCTTTTTATAAATTTTCGAAAAAATAGATTGATCTTGGTTTTTTTTTGCTATTTTTAAACGTGTAGTTAAAATAATTATTTCTAAAGCTAAATTTTCTGCTCGATTAAATAATTTGTTAGATTCTTGAAGTTTTTCACAAAGAATAATATTTAATTTAATTATTGGTATCATAATTTCTCCTAAATCATCCCTTTTAGTTTTTTGTATCTCCTGTGAAACCTTGCCTATCATTAATCCCCATGATTTATTTATATAAGGCACATCAATCCCCAGATTTTCTAAATATTTAAAATCATAATATTTAGAAGGAAAATCTGTTAATCCTATAGGTGAATTTGGCTCTTTTAAAGCTGCCAAGGCATATAAATAAACATCATCAACAAGATTAATTGTAATTATACTAGATTCTTTCAAGTTTTTATAAGTAGTAGTGCCATAGAAAGGAGTTATCTCTATTTGATCCTTATCTATCATCCTAATACCCATACATGAAGCATTAGGTTTAATTTCATTATTCTCTTTTATTATTGAATAAGTAGTTGCTATAATTTCATATAAATAATTTTTTTTAAGTCCCAAATCTTTACAATTAACCATTTTATTCATAATTTAGTTAATTTTGATTAAATTTATCAACAATATTATTAGTTAGATGTATCACTTTTTAGAATTCTTTTCATCACTACTAAATCTGCTTGTTAATCCAGACCATTGAGGATTTTTAACACCTATTGATTTAGCAATTTCAAGAAAATGGTTCATTTCTCCTTCTTTCATTAATTTTTCATTTTTTAAAGGCCAGTTCATATCTAATCTTTCATATTTTGAAATACATAGATTATTAAAAGAAAGAAGATCCCATCTTTCAGGAAAATTATTTAATTTAGTAACAATGAATTCTCCTATCCCCTTAATGTTTTCATCATTGGCGGTATAATTTGGAATAATTGGAGTTCTTATCCACATTTTTTTATCTTGCTCTTTTAATTCATGAGAGATCCAAATAGCATTATCTAATATTAACTCATTTGGAACACCTGTATAAATTTTATGTTTATCCGAAGATATATGTTTAATATCAAAAAGAACTAGATCTATATAGGGTAGAATTTTTTCATAAATGCTTTTTGATGAGTATCCACAGGTATCTATAGCAGTGGATATACCATTTTCTTTACACTTTTTCAAAAATTCAACCAGAAAATCATGTTGTTTTGTTGGTTCACCTCCAGAAGCAGTTATACCTCCTTTAGATTCTATATAATAAACCTTATCTTTTTCAATTTCATAGAAAAGATCCTCTAAGGTCCACCATTTACCTAATATATTTAAAGCGGTGGATGGACATTCCTCTACACATTTCCCGCATAAATTACATAATTCCCTATCAATGTTTAATCCATTTTTTTTAAAAGTTAAAGCTTTTAGTTGGCAGGTCTTTATGCATGTCTCACAGCCAATGCATTTATGCTTAAACCATTCAAGTTGAGGTATTTTCAGAATGGATTCAGGATTATGACACCATATACAGTTTAAGGGACATTGTTTAAAAAACACAGTTGTTCTGATACCTGGACCATCCTCAGTTGAAAATTTCTGAATTTGAAAAATTAAAGCTTTTAAAGTAGCCATTATTTTAATTTTTACTTTAGTCTTATCAATAGTTAAAAAATAAATAAAAAATTATTAATTTATTGGAGATTCTCTTATAATAATCTCTTTTTACAATAGCAAAATTAAATATTTTATTTAAGCCTCTCTTCTGATAAATGTAGATGATCTGTTTCTACTTCTACAAAAGCTTGAAAAATTTCTTTCACTCGAGAATTTTTTGCTTCAGCAGCCGCTTCTCCATAAAATTTTATTGCTCTATCCTCTCGAGCATGAGATTCTTCAAGATTTGGTTTATATTTAGAAGCACACTTATCATATTTAGGAAATTCAACTTTATCCAATTTTAAAATTTTTTTCCAAACAGAAGCATGCTCAGCTTCAACTTTAGCAAGAATTTTAAAAACTTTTTGACCATCTAATTCGGGAGTTTTATTACTTGCACATTTATAAAAAATATTATTTGATACTTCAACTTCTAAAGCTTTTTGAACGTTTGATTTATCTTTTTCATTTAATTCTACATCCCATGCACCTGTGTCATCATACTCTGTCGATTCTACAAAATATTTTTGATATGCTCCACAGAATGGGCATCTACTTGGTGCTTCCTCTCCAATATAAGCTTCTCCACATATTTTACATACAAATACTTTTACAAAAATTTTCTTTCACCACTTTTAAATGATATTCTTAAATTTTTGTTTTCTTACATATGAGTGTAAAAATTAATTTATAGATTAAATTATTAAAAAATTTCAGAATTTTTATATTTTTAAGTTATTTTCTATAAAGGCAAGAAATTAAATACAATTATTAAAAAAAAATAGAATATAAAAAGAATTATAGTATCTTTTTAAATGTAATAATTGATGTAGTCTGATTATTATTGTATAGAGTTCTTGGAATTGACCCTGGATCAAAGAGTTGGGACTTCTTCGGTATGCAAGAAACAAAAATAATTCTTGATACCTCTTTATCTACTAAGGAATTAATTTCTAATCCTCAAAAAGCTATAACTATAATAAGATCCGTAAAAGATATTGATCTAATGGTTGCTCCTAGTGGATTTGGACTTCCCTTAAAAGATGTGCATGAATTGACAGAAAAGGATATCTTTTTTACATTACTCAAATTTGATCAAAAAGAGAAAAATAAATTAGTTGGTCTTGGAGAGGTTTTAAGACTAATCAAAGCCGAGAATATCCCCGGTATTATTGTTCCTGGAGTTAAACATTTACCTACTGTTCCTAGATATCGAAAAATCAATAAAATCGATATGGGTACCGCAGATAAAATTTGTACCGCTGTCACGGGAATTAGAGACCAAAGTGAAAGATTCGAAGTTAATCCCGAAGAGACTAATTTTATATTGGTTGAAATCGGTTATGGATTCACAGCAGTCTTGGCAATTGAAAATGGTCAAATTATTGATGGAATAGGGGGATCTAATATAATGGGCTTTCGAGCATGTGGTTCTCTTGACGGAGAGTTAGCTTATCTTATCAAAAATATTCATAAAAAAAATATCTATAAGGGGGGTGTTGCATATATTTCTGGCTATTCTAATATGAGCTTAAAAGAGATTATGCTTCTTGCTGATAAGGATGAACAGACTAAAATTGCTTTAAAAGCTTATTTATCAAGTGTCAAAAAAGCTGTTTTTGGAATATCTTCTTCTTTTTCATCAAAAGATAAAATAAAAGAAATTCTTTTAGCAGGAAGGGGTGCAAGTTTAAGTTATTTTCGAGAGAAGATGATTCACGGATTAGAAGATGTCGCTCCTGTAAGATTAATGAATTCATATAGTCAAATAGCTAAGCGTGCAGCACAAGGCGCTGCTTTTATTGCTAATGGAATTCTAGGAGGAGAATTTGAGTCTATAATTAATAATTTAAAAATAAAAGAGGCTACAGGTTCAATATTAGATGATATATTTATTCCATTTGAAAAAGAAAAGCTAATGAGTGATTTAGATTAGAATCCTTATAATAACAGGTCAACAGAGTTATAATATAATAAAAAAGATCACTAAACCTATAAAAGATCATGAAATATATATAAAAAAAGCACCGATATCAATTTCTGCTTTTCTAACAGAATCTATAACAATTGAAATTTTGGAAACATTAGAAATCTCTAGTTATGATATGATATTATTACCAGGTTTTGTACAATGGGACTCTAAGAATTTAGAAAATAAATATTCAATCAAAATTAGAAAAGGACCAGAATTTGCATCTGATTTACCTAATACTTTAAAAAAAGTAGAAGATTTAAATTTATCTAATTCAATTCCAGCAAACCGATTATTAGAATTTTCAGGAGAAAATGAATTTTCTAAAATAGTAAAAAATCAATTAGACCTCGCAATGAATAAGTTAGGTACTCATACTTTCTACATTAATGAAAAAAAATCTAATAGTATAATTGGAAGAAATTTGCCACCCCCAATTATTGCTGAAATTGTGAATTGTACTGAAAAAAGTAATAATAAGATATTAAAAAAAGTAAACCATTATATAGAAAGTGGAGCAGATATTATAGATATTGGTTGTGTTTCAAATAAACCATATCCGGATAGAATTCGTGAAATAATTAAATTAATTGGATCTAATTTTGATACATTAATCAGCATTGATTCTATGGATCCACAAGAAATAAATGCTGCTGTTGATGAGGGAATTGATCTCATCCTTAGTTTGGATTTAGGCAATTACCAAGAACTTTTAAGTCTTCCAAAAAACATTCCTATTGTCATACT
>JBHLOG010000142.1:0-8467 GCA_048940765.1 Promethearchaeota archaeon
GTTCAAGAATTCGTCTCTACATCTTATTAGTTCCTTTTTAATGTTTTCAAATTTATCACTTAAGCTTGATACAAATATAAATATGAGACTAGTTTTTTTTTCCGTTATGAAAGATACTCTAAATTTATAATAATCATAAAAAGATATACTCGATTCCCTTTGAGTTAAGGCTTCCCTAATAAGATCCTCTACAAGAAGATTTAACACTTCTTTTTTTAATGCTTTTCCAAAGTGTCTATAATATAAAATTTCTTTGTTTCTGTATATAAAAACTTGTCTTAAAATTATCTCTCACCAAAATAATTATAATAACTCTTCTTACAAATTAACTTGAAATATGCTTTACTAAATCCTTTATAATTGAATATTTTTCCTTTCTAACTTTTTCTTGAACTAGTGTATCTTCTATTTTAGAAATCTCTTTTACAAAATCAAAAACCGAAAATTGTTTTATTTCTTCTTCTTTAACACTCGCACTTAACTTCTCTAAAAAAATGCTTATACTAGGCATAAATTTTGCTAAATTCACGCCTAAATCCAATTTTGAAATTAATATTAATTCTTTACTGAAAGTAAATATATAATTGTATTCTTGAGCCTCAAGTGCAAATGAATTTATTTTGTTTAAATTTAATTCAATGGCAATTTCCTTAGAATTTGAAATTAAAGACAATATAGCTTGGGGAATAACTTTTCCTTTAGAAAATTCTTTGATTGCTGATCCTAAAATAATTCCATATTTATTTGCTATAGCACATTCAGCATTTAAATCAGACTTCAACTGAGATATAATTTCCTTGTATTTAACCTGATTCATAGTCAATAGACATTCCTTTTAGTTAAATAATGAAAACCTATTTATTTATATTTATTCAGTTATTAGATTCAATATATTACTAAAATATTAACAAGTCTAGCTAATAAATATATTTGAAAACTTATAAAACAAGTTTTTCGGAAAAAGAATCTGATATTACAATTATATCTGATTTTAAACATGCTATTTTAAGAGCGAAAGAATGTTTTTATCAACAAAGAAGAATTTTAGAAGATTATGTATTAAAAAATAAACATTTTCTCAATTCATTTTCCCCTGTTAAGGTAAACACTAATTTTAGAATAATTAATATCATGGCCAAAGTAGCAGAAATATGCGATGTTGGTCCAATGGCTTCTGTAGCGGGAACATTAGCAGATTTAATGCTTGAAAAAATGAAAATTAAAAGCTTAAATCAAGTTTCTGAGTCTTCAACTTGTAAAATCGCTTTAGTCGAAAATGGAGGTGAAATCGCAATAGATTCCGAAAAATCTATGAAAGTAGCTTTATATGCAGGTAAAAATGAATTAAATCTAAATCTCGGTTTTCTAATAAAAAAAGAAGATTGTCCAATAGGTATTGGGACAAGTTCAGCGACAATAGGCCATGCAATTAGTTTTGGACAAGCAGATGCAGTAACAATTTTTGCGAAAAATGCATCATTAGCAGATGCAGCTGCAACGAAAATATGTAATTTAGTAAGAGGAAAAGATATCGAACAATCAATAAAGAGAGGTTTAGATGCTGTAGATGATATTAACGATTTAATAGGCGCATTTATTACTCGTGAAGATAAAGTAGGTCGAACTGGTAAATTACCTCGATTAATTAAGATAGAAGGAGCTAAGAATAATATAATAGCAGGAAAAATAGAAGATATTTTTGTTGATGATTATAAAATTTTTAAATAATCCAAAATAATGGAGTTTCTTTTCCATTTATTGATTTGGCAGAGCATACTTTATTTATATAATTAAGTTTATAATATTGTTCTAGTTCTTCATTTGTCAACTGCCCAAATAGTTCAAAACCTTTATTAATTATATAATCATCAGCAAAAATAATATATACATCTGTATTGTATTCTTTTTTGATTTCCTTTAAAAGGTTTATCCCACTTTCATTAAAATGATTACTTGGAGGAAATAAATCAATATGGTATTTCAAGAAATATAAATTTTCATTATAAAGAAGGGCTTCTGTTTTATTATCAAAGGGATATCCATAATACTTAAAAGCGTGGCTCCAACCAACTTCAGTAATTATAACATTTTTGTGGATAGTTCTATTCGAATACCATTGAATAGGGCTGACATCTCTTTCTTTCATAATGAAAATTTCAAATGCCATCGATTCATAGAAATATGTAGTAAACAATGAAAAGATTAAAATAAATAAAATCACAAATTTCTTTTGAAATCTCCTTACTGAATCCAATTTAATAAGTTTATAGATATATGCTATAAATCCAATTACTATAATAGGAGGAATTAAGTAGAAAATTCTTTGCCAAATCATATTACTTAAGGCTAAAATATTAAATATAAATCCAATACCTAAAAATAATAATAACCCAACCCCCCAAATAAATAATGCTTTTCCTCTTCGCTTTTTTTGAAATATTAATAAACCCCAAATTGCGAAACTGCTAATCATAATTATCTCAATCACATAAAAAATATTTATTAGTTCTAAATTAATCCATGCAAAGTTTACTATTAAAAGAATGATGAGTACTACCATTAATACACTTGAAATAAACGGAATTATTATCTTATCTTCTAGTTTTTTATAGAAAATGTCTATATCTCCTTTAATTACCTTTTCAAATTTTCCTTTTGTAAAATTTATTGATTTTTGAATTTTCCAAATTATGATAAAACCTATTAAACCTCCGCCTAAGGCTCCCAAAATAAAAAAAGACCATGGAATATCTAAAGACACAAAAAACCAGTAATGTCCTTCTCCTATACCGAAAATAGAGAAAATTATAAATAATATTAATAATCCACATAACAAGATAAAATCAAATCCTCTCTTATAGTCTCTTAAAAAATAAATCAAATATAACCATAGAAAAGATAATAGGAAAAATAATGTTGTAACATCATGGGTAAGAACTGAACTGATAAAAATAACTGTAATTAAAACATAATCAAAAAAGATATTTGAGAAAATTAACTTTTTTGTTGGACGTTCTAATTTGGTAAAATTTTGCATCCTTACATAAAAAAGGAAAAAAATCATTAAACATTTGATTAAAGCAGAACCAGATGGCCAATATTGAATCATCATTGTTGAAAAACCTAACGAAGAAAATTCTAAAAGAAATACTCCAAATAATGCTAAATTTTGATTTTTGAAAACTCTCATACAAATATTATAAAAAATTAAACTTGAAACAAAGAATGTATAGAATACAAAATATCTTGGTATTAATATATGACTTAATCCAGAAAAGAAATTAATTACAGCACCAAATATATTTATTCCCATAGTTCCATGATATCCTTTTAAAGGTAAAATGTTAATATCAGTAATAATCCTACTATTAAGAACGTGAAGCCAAGGGTCAGTTCCGATAAAATAATCTGCTTTAACAATATTTAAAATACAGATTAAGAATAAAAAGATAATTAATAATAGAGCATTAAAAGAAATTGACTTTTTGAGGGATTTCAATAAAGATAATATATTTAAATTTTCTATTTTTATAGTTGAGATATCTCTGGATCTTAGAAAAATATATGAATTTTTCCTTAGTTCAAAAATTGAAATATAACTAATTATTAAAAAATATAAAATTAACACTGAAAGAAAGAAGAAAAACCTGGTTAATGGAAAGCCAATGATATATGCAATATATCCCATAAGGATGTAAAAAGCAGAATTTGCAACTATTGTTATACTTAATTTTTCTAAATAATTGAAAGGTTTCTCTTTAAAGATTATGAAAAAGATTGGGTATGTAGGTAAAAATAAAATAGTAAAGATAGTACAAATAAAAACTATCGTATGAAAGAAAGAATTTAAAATCAAATTTCCTGAAAATCCTAAAATAATATCCAAATTAATAATTTTAAAAAAAATAAATGAAAGTGATATAAGGGAAACTAAAAAAACAATTAAATGAATTCTTAAATTTAGAAAAAGTAAAATATTTTTGAATTTCCTTTTAACAACTTCCATAATTAAATTCTTCTTATTTTATCTTTAAATTAACGTTATATTTATTAGAATACCATTTAAAGTAATCTCTTAATCCTTGTTCTTGAGTGTATTTTGGTTGGAATTGTAAAATTTCTTTTGCTTTCGAAATATCAGCAAAACTGTGGAGTATGTCTCCAGGTCTCGGAGGATCAAAGGTAATTTTTAATTCTTCCTTATTTGTTAGTTTTAACATTAATTTTGCTAGTTCTATTAGTTTAATTGGAGAACCAGCACCAATATTTAAAATCTCTCCAGATAATTTATGTTCAGCAGCTAGTATATTTGCTTGAACAACATCTTTGATATAAGTAAAGTCTCTTGATTGTTCACCATCACCAAATATTATTAAATTTTTATTTTCTAATAATCGACCTAACCAAATTGCAATTACTCCACTATAGGGAGAATCCTTCTGTCTTGGTCCAAAAACATTAAAATAACGTAATGAAATTGTATTTATTCCGTAAACTTGATAAAAAACTTGCATATATGATTCACAAGTTAATTTTGACACACCATAAGGAGAAATTGGAATTCTCGGCATACTTTCTTTTTTAGGTAATGTTGGAGTATCTCCATATACAGCAGAGCTCGAAGCAAAAATAACTTTTCCAATATCTCTTTTTCTAGCTGCATTTAACAAATTTAGAGTACCATTTATATTGACATCATTACATGATTCTGGCATTTTTATTGATTGAGGTACACTAGTAAATGCAGCTTCATGAAAAATTAGATCAATATCTTCTAAAATTTCAAATAAAAAATTATAATCTCTTATATCTCCTTTATAAAATTGGAATTTTTTACTATTTAAAGCTTCTTCAATATTTTCTAATCGCCCATTAAAGAAATTGTCAATTCCAATTACTTCTGCACCTAATTCAAGTAAGCGATCAGTTAAATTACTACCGATGAATCCAGCAACTCCAGTTACTAAGATCCTTTTATTTGCAATTTTCGATATAGACATATCAAAATATTAAATTTGATTTTATCCTTTAGAATTTCATATCATATAAAAACATTCAGAAAGAAAAAGTGTATTATACTTATTATAAATTAATCTAACGTAATTCTAATTGATATTTCATAAAATCTGCTTTATATTCTTTTGGAAGTTTATCTGTTCTTTTTAAACCTTCGTTGGCATGAAATTTTGTTTTTATTAAGATTAAAATCGGAGCTTTTTGATCTTTAATGTTATCAAGAGATTTTAATAATAGTTCCTTAATTTCTATCTTAATACTTAGTTTATAATTTGTTGCTAGGGCTATATCTGTAAATTTTAAAATAGAAGAATTTGTAAATTGTCCTCTTCTAGATTCATGAGCTTCATTATCAATAATTATATGACCGAAATTTGGTAGTGAAACTGAGTTAATATATAAAAAAAAAGAAAAAAAAAATAATAATTACAGAATTTTAAATATATTCTTTTCTCTCTGGTATACTTTTCCAATCAAGTAATAAAACTAATCCTCCGATTAATGCTACTATTATCCAAAGAGTAAAAGCCGCTCCAGAACCAGCAGCATCAATAAGAGCTCCAGATGTAAAAGTTGTTATAGCAGCTCCAATATATCCAATTCCATCAATAAATCCTGTAGCCGCAGACGAAGCTTTTCTTGTACCAAATTCCATAGGTATTGTAGACACTAAAAGTGCATGAGGTCCAAAATTTAAAAAGCCTATTAACATCAAAACTGGAATTCCAAAAACCATATCAAGTGGAGGTAATAATGTATATATAAATAATGTAAATGCTAACCCAATAAAAAGAGCACATACTACAGGTATTCTTCTTTTTTTAAGAAATTTATCTGAAATCCATGCTGCGATAATTACACCAATTGTACCCCCTATAGGATAAAAAATTGATTTCCATGTACCAAAATATTCTGCACCCGTTATTTCAGGACTTAATAAATATGGTAGCCAATCAGTTAACCCGTATCTGACTATATTTAAGCAGAATAAACCAAAAGCTGCAAAAAGAACTGTTTTAGTTTTAATAACTGTATTTAAAGTATATTTAAATCCTACAAATTCATCTGGGCGACAATCACCCATTACTATTTTGCCTTCACATTCTTCTTCTAAAGTTGGTAAACCAACCTCTTCAGGAGCATTTCTGCTACGGAAATAAAAATGAAATGCCATTAGAAACATTATAATTCCTGGAATAATAAAAGAAAAACGCCAGTCTAAACTAAATGTGTCAGTAATAAGTATAGCAAGAAACCATGATAAAACGCCTCCAAGGAGATATGACGTAGCAAGCCTACTAGACCATCTCCCTCTTTCTTCTGCTGGGTGCCAATTAGCAATTGTCTTCACAGAAGGTGCCCAACCCATTGATTGAAAATAACCATTCAAACCCCAAAAAAGAAATGCTACCCAAATAAAATCAAATGCAAATCCCATTAAAACATTTAAAGCTGAAGATACTATTAATCCTAGAGTAATAAAACGCCTTGCACCTACTTTATCACCTAAGAAACCGTTAAAAAATTGTCCCGCAGCATAAGTAATAAGAAAAATGGAACTAACAAAGCCCATTAAAGTAGCGGAATACATACCAAATTCACTCATTATGAAAGGTTTCGCAATTGCATAATTATTACGTCCTATATAGTAGATCATATATGTTATCCAAACAGTAAAGAATATTCGCATCCGCCATGATTTGAATTGCTTTCTAACTTCAGTTTCACTAATAATTGTTTCACTCATTTTTTTCATCCTTTAAAATTAAGCTATAATTTACCTTCTTTTATTAATTGTTTTGCGTATTCATAATCTTGTTGGGTATCGATTTCTACCCATCCATGATTTACCTTTACAGCATGTATCGGATATCCTCTATCAATGAGTTCTTGAAGCATATCGGTAAGATAGGCTTTCCGAATGGAAACAGCATCATGGAATCGTTGTCCTTCTGCAAATCGACATGTTTTATTTTCTTTTGCTCGATGGTAATTTCTTCGTAAGATTTCAGCACCTTTTTTAGTAAATTTCGCTACTCCAATAAATTCTCCATCAAACGCGTCAGGATTGCAGAATTTTGAGATTAAAACAACTTTACCACCCTTTATTTTTACTAATTCTGCTTCATCTGTAGGATGTTCATCACGATTTTCATATCTAGCTTTCCAATTTGGTTCTACACAGATACATATATCATAGGGAGCAGCTAAAACTCTTTGGAAAATATCTTTTGAGAAAATACTATCTGCATAGGTAAAAATAAATCCATCTTCCATGGCCTCTTCAGCATAAAAAAGTGATTCTAAAATGTTATTTTCTGCGTATTCATCATTATCATAGTATTTAATATTGGGAATTGAAAATTTATCTTTCTGATATCCTCGTACAACGACAATATCTTCTAGTCCCACTTCTTGAAGTACATCAATCTCCCGTTCAATAATAGATTTACCTTCAGTAATTTCTAATAATGGTTTTGGTAGATATTTAGTCATATCCTTTAATCGAGATCCCATTCCAGCTGCAATAATAATTACTTTCATTTCTTTTACTTCCTTGATTTGTTCATATCGTTTTACAATTCGTTCTAGAAGTGAAATATGCTCATTAAATTTTTCGGATGTTTTTTTATATCCGATTTTTTTAACACTCTCATAAATTTTCTTAATTTCTTCAAGATCTGAATATTTTTGTTCCGGCATATTATTATCTAAAATGTTTATTAACTTTAGAAGTACATTTACCTATATAAACTTTTAGGAATTTAACTTTCAAATGAATTTTTTGCTATATAGAGAAATATGGAATTTTATATAGATAAAATAATTGCATTTTAACTTAATTATTAGGTATTTAAATTATTTTTCACCTAATCTTAAATATCCCTTCTATCCTATTCATAATTCCAGCAAAACTTTTAGTAGAGTCAAAAAATTTTTTATGGAGTAATAAGATCTTTAAAAGAAAAACAAGAATTAATTATTTGTAAAATCTTCTCATATGTTTATTGAAATATAAAGGGAAATATAAAATCCATACTAAAATTTCTTTCCACCTTTGAAATAGCTGATTTCTTCTAGCCATAATTGATTTTATGACAAATCTTAAATAGCCAGTTTTATTCCACTGATGAGATATATCAGTTAATTCAGTATTTAAAATCAGATAATTTTTTGAAATTTTTTTGTATCTTTTTATTAATTTTTTTAAGCCATAACCAGTAAGTCTATTTAAAAAAAGAATTGTTGTTAGATTTCGTATTTTTTTAGGCTCTCTATTAATGATATCATCATGAGTGATTATTTTATTATCTTTTTTGAGTTTTTCTCTTAGAAATTTCACTAATTGAGGGGGAAACTGGTCAGGAATTAAAAGTGTCTTAGATTTTAAATATCGTAATACACTATGTTTGTATAATGAATCTAAAGTCAATTTGAAATTATCATAAGC
>JBHLOG010000143.1:0-8434 GCA_048940765.1 Promethearchaeota archaeon
CTGGATTTTTGTCTTTTGGTAGTGTAAATTCTTACACTCTGATTTCGCCCTCCTCCCCCTATTTTGTTTTGACGCGTTCTTGCGTCTCGTAGGGCAGGAGTCACCCTTTCCTTATCTGGGCAATCTTAGTAAATTTTTTATCATTTGGGTAAATCTCCTCAACTTTAGAAAATCCGATAACTTTGTCACAATGGCGAAATTTAATGTTAAAAATGAAAGGGTTTTTTCACGGATCAAAAGTGTTGGCAGGAATTGTGTCATTTTATCGTGTTTAACAAATCATTTTATCGTGGTGGGGCAAATATTTATAAATGTAGAAGTTAATTTGGATCTTAATAAAGAAGTAAGAAAAGATAAAAATCTATTGGAATATTTTAAGGGATTTGATTAAAATGGTGGAAGAAAAAGATAAAAAAGAAGAAAATAAGGACATTTTGTTAGAAGATTCGTATGAGGTAAATATTACAGCGTTTCGGATTGATGATTATGACAATTTTTATGATGATAATGTATTATGGGCAAACAAAGAAGCAGTTGACTTCCTTTTTGAGATCGTTAGCCTCCTGAAATATGAAACTCAGGGTCTAGTAGAATTTGATAAAGATCTAGCTGACAATAAATTTACCCGAGTAACTCAAGCTTTAACACTTTTCAGTTCAGAATTTTTAGAGAAAAAAGACTTAGAAAAAGTTCTTCTCAAATATATAAATGATCTGGGAGAACGTAAATTCAAAATAAGAAAACAGGGGTCGTATAAAGGTAGTCCTGACTATAAAGAAATTGAGATAACTCTTGATCAAATAAAAGAGAAGTTTGATGATTTGCGATCACATCGAATTAATTTTTACAAGAAGGTTTTAGAGGAATATAAGAAGAACGAAAAAGAATACGATGATTTTATGAGGGCAACTTATTCAGTTTAGAAGAAAAATTCTTTTATATTATTCTAAACTATCCACCCCTGCTTCCTTAGGTAATTTTCAAACTCCTTTTGATATTGGGGAAGCCACCAATCGGGAATAAAAAGTTTACCGTTAAATACAGCTTCATTTGCTCTTTTAAAATTTGATTCCCATTTCCTTGGTGCTCATCTGATGGCTGCGTGAGAGGATTTACTTAAGGGAACTAATGCTGGCAATGAACAATCTCTTTTCATAAATTCAATATGATTTCCTCTAATCCAGAGAATTGTAAGGTAATGCCTTTCAATCTCTTTAAGTGCTTCCTCATATAAAGCATCTCCAGTTAACTTGTCTAAACCTTGTTGTTCTCTTCTTTTATTTACTATGTCAGCAAAAAGCTTGCCAGACTTAAGGTCCCGTCCGCCCCATAGTGCATAGAGAATTTCTCTTTGGGTTCTAATAATTTTTATAAAGTCGGGATAATATTTGTTAAATTTTTTCGAACTGTCAATGATGCTCTGGAGTGGGATTTTATTTAACCAAGCTTTGATTTTCGGTTCGGTTGATTCATAATATTGAGCCCATTTCTCGTTTGAATAACGCAGCATTGATAATGGGTTATGCTTACACAATTTTTCATATAATTCATTATATTTTTCTGCAGCAAACGTATCTATTAGGTCTTCTCTTGCTTTCTTAAAGATAAATTTGATTTCTTTATCTGAAAAAGGATTTTTATCATTCCTAGAATCAACAGGATGGTAAATATTGTCTAAAATGATATTACATAGAAGATCAATATTGATACGCTGACCTGGAGTGGGGTTTAAAATAGGATGTTTAGTATTCTTAGGGAGCATACTACTCATACTGAAGAAATTTGTTTTGATTGAACTTTATAAGAAGTTTTAACTTTCAATCTTATTCTTTAAAATAAGAAAAACAATTAAAGCACTACTCGAGAGGATTGCTAAAAAGAAATAAGCAAGGTCTATATTGATATTTGCTACAAATCCAGATATAATGGGTCCAAGAAAGAAGCCAAATCCTAAAGTGCTTTCAAAATAAGAACTATATTTTGAAGTTTTCTGTGAGATATTCTTGAACATTATTAATTTAAATGATAGACAATAAAGGATGGAAAGACTCAATCCGATTATTCCAAATAAAATCCCAAATATAATTAAATTTTGGCTTAATCCCATTAGTAAGAAAGCAGTTATAAGAATAGTCAGAGAAGAAATAACAAACTTCTTAAGAAGTTTAATTGAGAAAGTCATAAATTTGGCAGTGAAAATCAATCGGGAAGTACTTAAAATAAAAGTGACAAAATAGTTAGTGAATAATAGAAATCCAAGAACCTCGGATTTTAGAGGATAAATAAATGTATGGGCATTTGTTAAGAATGCGTACATAATTAAAATAAATAAAGGAATATACAAAGGAAAATTAATGTATTCCCTTGTTAAACTGTTAATTTTTTTTTTATCTAAAAGAGGAATTTCCTCTTTTCCTTCGATAATATTTTTAGGTTCTTCAAAAATTAGTGCTGCGATAAAAGCTATTCCCAAGAATATCAATGTTATATCAAAAATTATATTAATGTCTGAAATCACAAATAATACAATTGTCCCTAGTAAAAAGCTAAAAATTCCTCCAAAATTCCAAGATAAACTATAATTCTTCATTAATTTATCTTTTAATGCATCGTTATATTGTACCTCCTCTCTAGTTGAGATTGATGAGATTGAGGAACCTAGAGCGGGCCAAAATAAACCTAAAAAAATACCTTCTATCATTCTCAATATTGAAAAAAGAAGTGGATCTAAAGAGAATTGAAAAATAGTTTGAATCAAAAGCATAGCTCCAACAGAAATTAGAAGAGATTTCTTTTTACCGAGACGATCTGGAATGTTTTTAAATGCTAAAGTGGAAAAAATGTATGTAAATGTTAAAGCAGAAGTAATTAGACCAATCAAATCAGGACGAACTCCTGTTCGATAATAATATAAAGGAATTGCCAAATTGATCGATGTTGTGTTGGCAACTCTTAAAAATCCTAAAAGAAGTATAGGGAAAAATTTATAATTTAAACCTTTCATGAAATATTTTTGCTCAATAAGAATTGTTTATTCAATTTAGAAAATAAAACAAAATTTATTAGTTTTTAATATGTTATACTTAAATAATTCAAGTTTCGAGATTAAAGTATCTCAATAATTTATTTCATTCACTATCATATTTTTTTACTATGAATGGATTCGAATTAATTTTATAGCAGTGATAGATGTTTCTATAGTTGAATATTGTGAATCATTCCATAATCCTTGCTTGTTCTGTAGGTTTTTTAACCGTTGGATTCCTTTCTTTATAAGTGAATCTATTACTGGAAATTTTGCTCCATTAAGGGCATCTAACAACCAAGTGAGAGCTTGCGGATAAACTTCAGGCAGACAATCTAAAGCGTAATTATAACATTTTTCATATAATGATTTAGGGAGATCTTCATTAAATGGGAAAAGACATAAGATAGCCCATGGACCATACCAAGTACCAGCAAGAGAGTCCCATTTTTTATGATTTTGGTTTAACCATTCTATGGCATATTTAATCGAATCATGATTAGAATATCCTAAAGAAAACAATCTCATTGGAACAGCAGCAGTGAAGTAAAAACGATCTATCAAAGTTTCTTCTTGGAGCCATTTTTGAGGGGAATGGCTTAGTTTTTCTTTAGTTTCATAGAATGATCCGTCTGAAAATTGAACGTTTGAAAGAAAATCTAATGTTGGTTCCATTAACAAAGATTGTTCTAGATCAAATTCTCTAATCCATCTAAGACAATGTATAGTGCCTCCTAGTGAACCAATTCTGTTTAAATTTTCTTCTGGCGATTCATAATCCCAACTTCCATCAGGAAACTGATATGGTTTTAAGATATTTATTGCCTCTTCTTTGGTATATTTTTTTCCTAATGCAACTGTCAATCTTAATTTATCAAGCTCATTTCCATCTTTTTGAATAAACTTTATTGATTTACTCAAATTATTCAAATTCATACACCTTGATTTTTTCTTCAATAGCTATTAAGTAAAAAACCTTAAAATAATTTTGGTCTGAAAATTTTTTATGAACCTCGAAAAATTATTAAATAAACTTATTTACTGTAGAATTACTATAATTATGAACAAGAATTTTATGAAAGATCTCTAATATTTTATTAATATTTTTTGGATTTAGAGTTTTTAAATTAACTATGAATTCAATTGTAAAAAAAATATTACAGAAATTATATTATATTTTATTATGATTAATGAATTAGACAAATTAATTCCTAATTTAATGAAAGAGTATGAAGTTCCAGGTATAGCTATAGCACTTATTGAAAAATCCAAAATATCAATAAGAACCTTCGGTTATTCAAATAAAGAAAGGAAAGTCCCAATAACAGAAAATACAATTTTTCAGATCGCTTCAATATCAAAATCAATATCGACTTGGGGAGTAATGAAATTGTTGGAAAAAGGTTTAATTAATCTAGATGATCCTGTAGAGAAATTTTTGACAAGGTGGCATTTACCTCATTCAGATTTTAATCATAATGAAGTTACAATAAAAAGATTATTGAGTCATACTGCTGGTTTATCCTTGCATTCTTATCTTGGTTTTCTTCCCTCTATAGAGCTTCCATCAATAGAGGACTCGCTTTCTGGACAAATAAATTACCAAAGGGATGATATACAAAAAAAACATAAAGAGAAATTTTTATCAGAAGGATATTATGATTATGATTCTGTAATGGTTATTATAAGACCAGGTTTAAAGTACATGCATTCTGGAGGCGGATATACTCTTTTACAACTTGTTATTGAAGAAATTACAAATCAGAGTTTTGCTGAATATATGGAAAAAGAAATATTACAACCCCTAGGAATGAATAATAGTAGTTTTCTTTGGCGTCAAGATTTACAACCTTCAACTGCAACTGCTTATTATTATGATCAAAGTCCTGTTCCAAATTATCTTTTTACTGCTTTAGCAGCTGCAGGATGCTATTCTTCAATTGTTGATTTAGCAATTTTCACTTTAGCGGGGATGACTGGTTCCAGTGGAGAATTACCAGGAAGAGGGATATTAAGACCTCAAACGGTTCAAATGATATATAAAAAGGTGACCGATGCAGAAAAAATAATGAATTTTGATATGGATATCGGTTTAGGACATTACTTGATAAATTGTAAAGGCATAAAAATCGTAAACCATAGCGGGGGAAATATTGGATGGACCTCTATGATACTTTTTATCCCTATGACAAGCGATGGATTAGTTATCTTAACTAATAGTAATAACGGATTCTTTTTAATAAAGAATTTAATTCTAAGATGGTTAGAATATATTTTGTCTAAATCTTAGAATTTTTCCAAAGAAATTAAAAATTTAATACTCTTTTCTAAATATGGGTTTTAATTGCATATTTTACATTATTTTTCCTAGGCAAGAATTATCTCAATATCCTTGCCAATTGATTTCAGACCGTAAAAAAGCTTCTCTGCAGAATTAAATATCTTAGATCTACCTTCCGTAGCTAAATTCCCAGATCTGGATAAAAATTTAATAGATTCATCGAGTTTTTCAAAATTTCGGAAAAGTAGAATGAAGTGAACCTTTTTAAATTTTAAATCATTTTTTCAAATCGCTTTAATTTCTGTTTGTAACATGAATTTCACTTTTGGTGCTTCTAGAGTTAAGGATAATCCATCTGAATACCCGATTAAATTATTCTTTAGTTCCCTTATCCATAAGGGATGAAGACAATCACCAATTCCAACTATATTTATCTCCTTCATACCACAATCGAAAGCATTATTAATTAAATCGATGTCTTTGCTCGCACCTCCTGAAAATTTGCTATGAATATGTAAATCTAAATAATTTATGATTAATTACTATTTATTTTAAAATTGAGAATAAGTAGAAAGGATTAAAAATGTGTGATTATTTACTTGATCTTTTAATATTTTTTTCTATTGCCGACTTTGGTTAATTTTTAAAATTTTCTCAATTTATCAAATAAGATTATTGTCTCATTATCTCAATATTTTAAACCTATTTCTTTTTTCCCATTTCTTTAAATCAGATAATAATTTAAGAAAAATTATGATATTTCTGACTCATGATAAATTGCTACTAAGAGATATCCTTGCGTTTCTGTAATCTGTGCTTTATATATTTCCCTTTCTTTTTTAAATGTATCCTTAACGGGAACGAGAAGTATTACAGGTGGAACATATGTATGCTGAATAAATCTAAATTTCTTATTTTGATTTGTTAATAACCAATTATTAATTTTTAATTGAATATCCTCTTCTAATTGTAATTTTAAGAATTCAACCTTTAACATAAATCACACCTCTCTTTTAAGATCTTTTGGTATTATGGTATACATTCTTCCGACAAAATATAAATGTTTATGAGAATGATAAGAAATTCCTGTTCTACTTTTCTCTCCCAATTGTTAAAGATTAAAGAACTTATAATTATCAAATTTTTTTCATATATGAAAAAAATTTTATGAATTTTACTTCCATTTCAAAAAGATACTTTAAAATAGGTAAAGAAATAATTTTCATATACCAAAAAATCTTATTTTAAAAAATTAATTTAAATATTAAGTTATAAAATGACAATTAGTTATAAGGAAATATGCAAAAATATTTTTTCTGAAAAAGAATTTATTGAAAATTCATTACTTGGAATTGGAGTTCTTCAAGATGGTAGAATCATATATGCAAATAACACTGCCTTAAAACATTTTAGATATTCTTTTGATGAAATTCAAGAAAAAAACTTCTGGATGAAAGTAATACATCCTAATGATTTACCTATTGTTAAAAGAAAGATTGACCTTAAGCTAAAAGAAAAAAAATACAACACAACGAGGTATAAGTGCAGAATTTTATTAAAATCAGGTGAATACAAATGGATTGAAGTGTTTTCAAAAAATTTTTATCACAATGACAGATTAGCGATCCTTTTCACTATTATCGAAATTCCTGAACCAACTCCTTTAATCGAGCTTTCTACAATTGATTTAGCAAAACTTAATGTTATGGAAGAATTGTTAAAAAGATTTAAGATTCCATATCGGATTTTAAAAACAGGAGATTTCCAAAAGGATTTAGAAGAGAAATTATTAAAAGAAAAAATTGCTTTAGAAGATGCTGAAAAAAAGTACCAGCATTTATTTCAGACATCCCCATCTTCAATTTTATTAATTAATTTTGAAGGGAGAATAATAGAATGTAATAACTCTACCGAAAAATTGTTTAACTATAAAAAAGACGAGTTAATTGGAAAAAAATTTCTAGAAGTTATCAATTTTCCAGCTCATTACCTACATATGCTTGAAGATTTGTATGAGCAACTAACGAAAGGAGAAAAAATGGTACCATTTGAAACTCAATGCTTTACAAAAGAAGGAAATACAATTTGGGCTAAAATTTCTAACACATTAGTAAGGTTATATGATGAAATTTTAATTCAAGTTATAATTCAAGAAATAACTCAAATAAAGTCAAGTTAGTTCTGAAAATTATGAAAATTTCACGATAAATATTAAATTTTTTTATTAAAATTAACATTCTTTTTAGAAAAACATAATCATTTCTTTAAACCAACAACAGAAGTATAAATTATAAAAAAAATCATAAGAATGATCCACGGTAGACTAATTATAACAGCATAAATGAATGGTAATACATGACAGAAATTGTTAAAAATACGAAAAAATAAAAAAAATATATTGTAAATCCCTATAAAAATAGGAAAAGATGCCCAAATTTCCAGAAAGAAATACCTTGTCTTAGTTTCTCGATTTTTGATTCGAGCAATGTTGGTTAAGTAATTCAGTTCAGCTTCAAAATATGGACTCACTATCCCCAAAATCATAACTATTACACCTAGAATTGACATGGAACTTGATAATCGTATTATAAAGATATCTGTTTGATAAGTTGGAGAAACAATATCCAAACAAAAATCTGAAATGTTATTATACATAATTAAAACATAAAACTTCAAACTAATAGAAAAAGCTATAAAAAGTACTAAAATCTTTGAGAGAGCATTAATTCTTATGAATTTTTTGAACAGATAATATATAGTAAGAAACCAAAATACCAAAAATGTAAATTCGACAACATAAATCCCCTCACTATTTCTAATAAAATACCTAAAACCCTCAAGCCAATAAAAAACACCAAAAAAGATTGGAATAAAGGGTAACAAAAATCTCAATGAAGAATATACTTTATTATTGTTTCTGCTTATAGTATCATCTTTATGCAACTTTCTATCCCTTCAACACTCATCTTTATTATTAAACAAGAAATTCTATATAGATATTTATCTTATCAAAAAAGTAGAAGAAAATTCATTATTTAATTCTAATATTATAAATCTTGTATTTGAATACATAATAATTGTAATGGATTATTATGAGATAATCCAAAATCTCTTTTCCTTTATAAAAT